>NZ_RYDG01000003.1:67255-326763 GCF_003970305.1 Flavobacterium sp. LB2P53 | reverse complement strand
CTATTGAAGAATTTAACAATCAAATTAATTACAAAAATGTAGCTTAACTTAATGTGCAGTTTTTATTTGCATATCCACAACCAGTATTATCGATTGACTTTAGACAAGAAAAAGAAAAAAGCCACTAGTTTGTTTCCATTAAATGAGGATGAAATTGCTGCTATTGATAGTAGTGAAATCCTTTTATTGGGATAGATTATACAAATTGTTCACAAAATAATGGAGTTTTTTAAGTTTAAAGAAAATTACTTTTAAGAGTTTGAATCCTTATAATGCAATTGGTGCTGCAAGGCAACTATCCGGAATGTCAAATGCTTTTACTAATGAGACAGCATCCGGCCTTATTTCCCAGCAAAGCTGATTGACCATCTTGCGTATGGCTTTTGTTTTTATCCCCTCCATGTAGCCATCTTCAAGATACCAGCCTTTATTTTTCTCCATTTGTGAAAGCGCATACAACTGGCATAATTTTGTCACTATTTCCTTGTTTTTCTGATCTTCAATAGCTTGTACGGCTTTTTGAAACTGCTCCAGAACAATTCGCTCCAGATATGCCTGAGCCACATCAATCATGTGGTGCTGCACCACATTAAAGGCATCATAAGGTTCAAGTCCGCCATCAATCAGTTTTTTTAATCGTTTTGCTGCCGATGCCAATATCGTTTTTTCCCTATATTGAAAGGCATCCAGATGAAAGGCATCCTCTAATAAATGATCCTCATCTGTTTTTCGGGTTATAATAGGATTTTTTTTAGCAATAGCAGTTTTAGCAGTCTCAAAAACGTAATTTATTATACCCATAGCATCCATTTCTCCAAATGTCTTGCGGAATTCCGACAACCTGTTTTTAGCAACTAATTGCATTAATACCGTATTATCCCCTTCAAAGGTTGTGTAGATTTCGGTATCATTTTTCAAGGCATCGATCCTGTTTTCTGATAGGTATCCTTTGCCACCGCAGGCTTCACGGCATTCCTGCAAAACAGCAGTAGTACTCCAGGTTGAATACGCTTTCATTCCGGCAGCCAAGGCTTCAATTTCTGGCATTTCAGTTTCTGTTCGTTCTAGGTATCTATTTGTCACGTATTGCAACGCAAAATGAATGGCATACGTTTTTGCCAGCAAAGGCAGTAGCCTGCGTTGGTGTATTCTGTAATTTAAGATTGGAACTTCTGAACCGCCTTCGGGTCCAAATTGCCTGCGTGAGTCGCTATACTGTATTGCTATTGTTAATCCGGATTTGGCTGCCGCCAAAGCAGATCTCGGAATCCCAATTCGGCCGCCAACTAAAGTGCCTAACATCGTAAAAAAACGGCGATTGTCACTTGGAATTGGACTTTCAAATTTTCCTTCATCATTTACCGAAGCAAATCGATCCAACATGTTTTCTTTTGGAATAACGACATTTTCAAAACGAATGGTACCGTTATCAACGCCATTAAGTCCCATTTTATGTCCGCAATCACTAATAGTAATGCCTTTCAGGATTGTACTATTAGTATCCCGTATTGGAACAATAAAGGCATTTACGCCGTAATCCATTTCATCAATAATCAATTTAGCAAATACCGTAGCCATTTGGCCGTGTACTGCCGCATTGCCAATGTATTCTTTCTGCGCCTTTTCATGTGGTGTATGAATGATAAACGTTTGGTTGTCGTGGTTATAAGTAGCAGTTGTTTCTAATCCTTTTACATTTGAACCATGATTGGTTTCGGTCATGGCAAAACAGCCGGGCAACTGGAACGAACCAATATCTTTTAAGTATTTACTGTAATGTTTTTCGGTACCTAGTGATTGTATGCTCATTCCCCAAAGCCCGAATTGCACTCCAAATTTAATAACCAGACTTAAATCATGGTAGCTTAATGTTTCCATTATAGCAAAATAATCGGCACTATTTTCACCGCCGCCGTATTTTTTAGGATACGCCATATTTCCCAGATTTTCTTTTGCAAGAATTGTGCACCAATCGTATACTTTTTCACGATAAACCGCTATATCAGTCGAAGTTTCATAGGCAAAATCTGGTCGACTGATGACCGTTTTTACTTTTTTAATAATAGCAGCCTGTTTGCCATCCAGAATCTGAGTTAGTTTTTCTATGTCGAATGTGTTGCTCGTATGATAATTTGAAGTAACGGTTTTTGCCGTTTTTTTTAAATTTGAAACGGCTTCTTCACCTAAAATTCCCAAATCGTTTTCCAGTTTCATAAAATCAGTCGCAAGATCTTTGATAACAGAATTTTTTTCTGCAAGTACCATTGAAACATCAAATATAGATTTCAGCAGAGGATTCTGATCAATAGCAGTATCTATTTCAAATTTCCACTCCGCAAGTTCTATTCTTGAAGGAGGTGCTGAAACCGTTACTTTTGAAAGTAGATATTCCTGCTCTTTTCTGGAAATCCATTGTTGTGAACGTATGAACTCTTGCAAAGTAACAAACTCTTTTTGAGTTAAAAGATCGTCTGACCAAGCAAGGTAAAATAAAGGAATAAAGGCTTTGAGTTTTGAATTTTCCATAGCACACTTTAATTAAAATAATATTTTCAGTTGGGTTAAGATAGAAAAAATTAATGAATAAAATGACGTAACAACGGGATACTTCTGTATTTAGAGCGGAAAATAACTCTCAAAAAGTATCAAAAAAATTAGAAAATACTGCAATTGGTTTTTCTTTAAGATTCATTAATTTTTATCAAATGAGAAGTATTAGTACTAAAAAAAGATTTTAATTAATTCAAGGTCAAAGCTCCTAAAATTTCTTCTGATAAAAAAGGACCTCCGGGATATCTGGCCGTATAATCTAAATTCATCCAGATATGGCCGCGTTCATCAACATGATAAAAGAGTTTTTTTTCTTTGCTTTCATTTACAAAAAGAATATTTTTAATTAAAAAATTTACTTTTTCTAAATCAGTAACCGAACCAATCAGTATTTCGGGATAAATGTGCCCTTTGGTATGAATCAATCGCGGTGTACCGCCAATAGCTTTGATACTGGCTGCCATTAATATCGAATGGTCATCGCAATCACCCGAAAAATAAAGTAAGGACTCCGTGGCTGTTGCTATATAATCCCCGCCTTTTGGATCGCTGACGTAGTTCCACCGATTGTTAATTTCTTTAAAAACTGCAAAACACTGGATAATAGTCCTGTAATCTGAATACCCTTTTATATCTTTAAAATGTTTTGACGTTGCCATAATTGCAAAATTTCTAATTTTAGGATTTTGATATTCTATCGCATTAATAATCTTAGATTTACTAGGGAAAGGAAGTAGCTTAGCAATGATAATATCTTGCGGATATGGATTGTCTGACATGGTATACATGATAGAATTGTAATCTTCAAAAACGCTGTTAAACCCATAATTCCCTATAGTAGAACCATAAATTAAAATTAAAAAATAAAGGATAATACAAAAAAGAATAATCGTTCTCATGAACCGCAAGAGCACTTGAATAACGACTATCATTACTATAAACAGAACGACTCTATCAATATTAAGAGGCCAATTTGGGTTGATTAAATTCTGATGTAAGATGATAAAAACCGGAATGGCAATCAATATGTTCAGGACAAAAATAATAACGTCATCCCAAGGTTTTGCAACCTGAAATTTTTGTTTAATTCCTTGAAAATTGATTTTTTTTATTTTTATCATGGTAGCATAAAAACAATAATCTAGACTGCTTTTACAATGTCTTCAAAAGTACCTTTTTTCTCGATAATTTTAAGTTGAAAAAGCTGATTTTGAATTTTGTTTAACATTTCAACAGTTAATGGTTTTTGTGACCACTGTGTTAACGACAGCCATTCTTGAATATCTTCTATTTTTTGATGGTAATTTGAAGCCAACGTTTTGTCAATACTTGGAATATCTTTGAAATCTTCTGTAGTTTGATTAATGATTGCCAGAATTTTTGAAATAAGGACTGGATTATTTTCCAAAAATTCTTCTCGAACCGCAATTACAAAACAAGGCCAAGGTGTTGGGCAATCCGAAATTCTACGAAAAATACCTTTGTCAACTAATGGTTTGGTCATGAAACGTTCCCATATAAAATAATCTGCAGTTCCGTTTGTCAAGGCTTCAACGGCTCCATCGATAGTATTTACAATTTCAAACTGAAGAGTATCTGTTTTCCATCCTGAATGCAGTCGGGACTGATTATCGGCATTGACATACGCCATTAATTGGGAACCGGAACCCAATCTGGATATGGCAACTTTGGTGTTTTCTAAGTCTGCTACTGTCTTATAATTGGAGTTTGCAGCTACGTGAATTCCCCAAATTAATGGACTTTCCACATACAGCTGCACTATTTTACTTGGGTTTCCGGCAAGGATATCTTTTACAATTCCTTCGGTTAGGATTATGGCGATATCCGTTTCGTCGTCACGGAGCATTTGACACATTTTTCCGGTTCCTTCGGGAACATCAGTCCATTGTAAATCGATATTTTCTTTTTCGAAATCTCCGCTTTCTATGGCTAAATGCCAAGGAAGATTAAAATGTTCCGGAACTCCGGCTATTTTTATTGTGTTCATTATAGGTTAGGATTTTTTAATTCGTACCAATTCCAAGAAACGCCATCTTCCAGATATTGTTCCGTCATTTTTAGTCCAATTTTTTTTAATATTCTGTTTGAGGCAATATTATCCGTGTGTGCTGCTGCTTCCATAATTTTTATTTTCATTACATTAAAACCATAATCCAGCCAGGCAAAACTGGCTTCGCTGGCGTATCCTTTGCCCCAGAATTTTTCATTTAACCGATAACCAATATCATAGAAATGAACTTTGTTATTTACCATTTCAGTGTTGTATTTTAATCCGGCCCAACCCATTAATTTATTGGTTTCTTTCAAAACAACCACAAATCGCCCAATATTATTTCGAAAGTATTGTGCTCTAACAAGTTCTATATAGGAATGTACTTCGCTAATATCCGTCAATGGTTTGTTCCAAAGATATTGATGTACCTTAGGATTGCTGTCCATTTCAAATAATGCGTCGGCATCTGAAAATAGCATTTCTCTTAAAATTAATCGGTCGGTTTCTAAAATAAGATTCATGTTTTATTAGAAATTTCATGGTTAACGATTTAGCCTGATAGCTGTGGTATTATGTTATTGCGAGGAACGAAGCAATCACACATTAATATCTTTAAAATTATTCAATTTTGCATACCGAATCATATTGGTGAAAGCCTCCTGATCCAGTTTGGGTATTTCCAGAATGGAGTTCAACAAAGTGGTATCGTATTCGTTGGCAGCTGTAGTAAAATAAGGGTTTAAATGTTTGCCAATGCTTTCATAATACAGTTTTTCGATGGTGTTTTTATATGCAAAATCCAGTGAATTTTGTATCAAAGTAAAATTAGTGTACCCCACTTCCTTCATGATTAACTGTAATCCATCTGCCATATTGAAACTTTTATGATGTACAATATTAAGCTGTTCAATATCGTCTCTTTGAAACGTATTTACAATCACTTTTGCCACATAATCCACCGGAATAATGTTCAAAACGGTGTCTTCGTTAACGATAAAACGCACATTTTCTTGATCTCCTTTTCGCTGTGAAGTAAAGTGAAAAAATTTTGCCAAAAGATAAAAAACCATATATTTTGAAATAAAATACGGATTTTCAGTTCCTAACATTTTGCCTCCAATCACACTTGGACGCAGAATTTGAAAAGGCAAACCAATTTTTTTACATTCTTGTGCTATAAAATTTTCCGAATGGAATTTAGCATTTTCATAGGCATTGCGATGCTCGGGTTTGAATCCTAAACTATGAAAATCATTGTCAATTAATCCTTTTCGGTTTCCAGATGAAAAAGCAGTTCCGATGTAAATGAACTTTTTTATGAAAGGATGAAATAGATTGAAAAGGGATTTTGTGATTTTAGTATTCTCTTCAAAAATCTTTTCGCGTTGTTCTTCATCGGTAGATAAATTCACAAATCCAGCCGAATGAATGAAATACACATCTTTTATTTGGTTTGAAAAAGTGTCCTGAATGACAGCCAAATCAGTATCAATGATTTCAATGTATTCGTGCAGTTTTACTATCCCTTTGTCTTTTATGATTTGTGGTGTATAGCTGCTGGATAAAAGTTCGTTTATTCTATCTAAAGCGGAGTTTTTTCCTTTATTTCGGGCAATAATAAATAGTTTTCCATCAATTTTAGTGTTGATGAAAAGCTCCAGAATTTCATACATAATATGAGATCCCAAAACTCCTGTTGCACCTGTAAGTATTATTTTCATTATCATTTTGTTCTAAAAACAAATGTAGTTTTAAAAAAATTAAACAGCACTTTTTTAAAACTACAATTGGAGAAGATTTTGAAAATTAATTTCTCTATCCTAAAGCAATTTTTTCTAATGTATACGCAATCAATTCATCAACGGCTTTGTATGGATCTTTGCTAAATGTTCCCGAAGCACGATTGGCAATAATGGCGTTTAATGACAATGCATTGTGCCCTAAAAGTGCCGATAGTCCATAAATTGCTGCAGTTTCCATCTCCAAGTTCGTGATTTGGTTGTCACCGAATTTAAAATTATCCATTTTAGAATTCAGCGCTTCATCTTGAATATTTAAACGCAATACGCGGCCTTGAGGTCCGTAAAAACCTCCAGCAGTTGCTGTGATTCCTTTGTGCATTTTATTGCTTTCTATCATTTTTTCCAATTTTTCGGAACATGCGATTACGTATGGTTTTCCTTTTCGTAAATCCCAATTGGTGTGTTTTACAAAAGCATCTTCCATTTCAAGATTCGAAACTTCGTCAATCAAATAGGAGCGGAGCATGTTATCCAATCCTAATCCGAATTTTGATAGTACAAAACTGTCCACAGGAATATCCGCTTGTAAAGAACCCGAAGTTCCAATTCGGATGATATTCAATGAAGTTAGCTTTTCTTTTGGCTGACGGGTTTCTAGATCAATATTGACCAAAGCATCCAGTTCGTTAATAACGATATCAATATTGTCAGGACCAATTCCTGTGGACATTACAGTAATTCGTTTGCCTTTGAAAATCCCGGTTTGGGTTTTGAATTCTCTTTTTTGTGTCGAAAATTCAATACTGTCAAAAAACTGTGTGATTTTCTCCACGCGATTTTGATCTCCTACAAAGAGGATATCGTGTGCAATATGTTCTGGTTTTAAATTCAAATGGTAAACGCTACCGTCTGGATTTAATATTAATTCGGATGATTGTATCATTATTAAAGTATTTTTTCCTCTCCTTAGCCCTCTCCAAAAGAGAGGGAGCCGATTCCTGATTTAGATTGTATTCTTTTATTTCGTTTTGGTTCCTTCCCTTTGGGGAGGTTAGGTGGGGATTACCCTCCCACACGTTTTACTTTAAAGCCTTTTTCTTTTAAAATAATCATTATTTTATCGCGATAATCACCTTGAATAATGATAGAATCATCTTTAAAAGTACCGCCAACACTCAATTTAGTTTTAATTTCCTTAGCAAGAACTTTAAAATCGGCGTCGGTTCCTTCATAACCCTCAATTATAGTGGTTGCTTTTCCTTTTCGTTTTTCGAATTTGCAAATCATAGGCTCTTTTTGAACGTATAATTCGTGTGTCATTTCTTCAATCGGCTCTTCAGGCGATGGTTCGTGATCTGGAAAAAGGTTTTTTAATTGGTCTTGTAAGTCCATATTATATTTAAATTATTTTTTACCACATAGAATCATAGCCATATTTTATAGAATGAGGCGTTTTACTTTTTTACAGTAAAACATTGCTATGTAAATTCAAAAATGGTTTGTATTATTCTGTTCTATCTATGTTTCTATGTGGTTAAAATTATGCTGTTTTCTTTAAGTCTCCACCATTAAAAAAAAACAAAAGACATTAAGCATACACTTAATGTCTTTTGGTATCTGAAGTAAATTTAAGTTTATTTTTTAATAAGTCCCAAATCTACTAAACGTTCGTATAAATAGGCTCCCGAAGTAATGTCTTCGAATTTTTTTGGATGTTCTGCATCAATACAGTTTTCCAAACAATTCAATTTCATATCACTCACCGGATGCATAAAAAACGGAATAGAATACCGTGAAGTTCCCCATAACTCTCTTGGTGGGTTTACCACCTGATGAATGGTCGATTTCAATTTGTTATTCGTATGACGCGATAACATATCACCCACATTGATCACTAATTCATCCGGTTCTGCAATGGCATCAATCCATTCTCCGTTATGATTTTGCACTTGTAACCCTTTCCCTTGCGCACCCATCAACAAAGTAATCAAGTTGATATCACCGTGAGCAGCAGCACGAATAGCATTTTCTGGTTCAGACGTGATTGGTGGGTAGTGAATAGGTCGTAAGATTGAATTTCCATCTTTGGCATATTGGTCAAAATAAAATTCATCCAAACCAAGGTGAATTGCCAAAGCTCTTAAAACATAAACACCGGTTTTCTCCAGCATTTGATAGGCCTCCTTACCGGCTACATTAAAACGAGGCAGTTCTTTTACTTCGACATTTTCAGGATATTCAGAAGCGTATTTTGAACCTTCGGATACGTATTGTCCAAAGTGCCAAAACTCCTTCAAATCGCCTTCTTTTCTGCCTTTGGCATGCTCTGTTCCAAAAGAAATATACCCTCTTTGTCCGCCAATACCAGGAATTTCATACCCGTGTTTTGTTTCTAAAGGTAAAGCGAAAAAATTTCTGATTTCACCATACAATTCATCAACCAACTGGTCGTTTAAAAAATGCCCTTTGAGTGCTACGAAGCCAATATCTTCAAATGCACTTCCGATTTCATTTACAAATTTTTGTTTACGTTTCGGGTCGTCCGAAAGGAAATCACGCAAGTCAACACTAGGAATGTTTTGCATACTTTTAAATATTTTTTAATAACTTGAAGGTTAAAAACCTTGCAGATACAAATGTAAAGAATAATTTTATATCTGAATTTTAAAACGTACAAACAATGTAAAAAAATATAACAAAACAACATCAAACTGTTATATTTTTTTATCTTTGAACCATATAATAAAACGGGAAAAATGACCTTTGACAAAAAAAATCTTACTGACGATCAATTATTAGATTTATATAAAAGAATACTGAAACCAAGACTGATAGAGGAAAAAATGCTGATTCTTATCCGTCAGGGAAAAGTATCAAAATGGTTCTCAGGAATTGGTCAAGAGGCTATTTCTGTGGGAGTCACAGCAGTTTTAGATCAAGATGAGTACATTTTGCCAATGCATAGAAACCTAGGAGTTTTTACCGGAAGAAACATTCCGTTGTACCGTCTTTTTTCGCAATGGCAGGGCAAAGCCAACGGTTTTACTAAAGGGCGTGATCGTAGTTTTCACTTTGGAACCCAACAATACAAGATTATAGGAATGATTTCGCATTTAGGTCCGCAATTAGGTGTGGCTGACGGAATCGCTTTAGCCAATAAACTAAAGAAAAACGGAAAAGTTACTGCCGTTTTTACAGGCGAAGGAGCAACAAGTGAAGGCGATTTTCATGAAGCGTTGAATATAGCTTCGGTTTGGGAATTACCGGTTTTATTTGTGATAGAGAATAACGGGTATGGGCTTTCAACACCTACAAATGAACAATACCGTTGCGAAAACCTGGCCGATAAAGGAAAAGGCTACGGAATGGAAAGCCATATTGTTGATGGAAATAATATTCTGGAAGTCTATAATTTATTATCTGAATTAAAGGCTTCGATGAAAGAAAATCCACGTCCTGTTTTATTGGAATTTAAAACCTTCCGGATGCGTGGACATGAAGAGGCGAGTGGGACTAAATACGTTCCGCAGGAATTAATGGACCTGTGGGCGATTAAAGATCCAGTAGAAAATTATAGAAAATACTTGTCAGAAAATGGGATTCTTACCGCGGATTTTGACGCTGCTTTACATGCTGAAATAAAGAAGGATATTGATGAAAGTTTGGCTATTGCCAATGCCGAACCAGAAATTGAAGCTACTTTAAGTGAAGAACTAAATGATGTTTATAAAACGCATGTATTTGAACAAGTTAACCCTTCAGAAAAAAAAGAAAATATTCGTTTTGTAGATGCCATTTCTGCCAGTTTGAGACAATCGATGGAACGCCATGAGAACTCAGTAATTATGGGCCAAGACATTGCTGACTATGGTGGTGCTTTCAAAATCACAGATGGTTTTGTAGCGCAGTTTGGCAAAGAGCGTGTCATCAATACGCCAATTTGTGAAAGTGCAGTGGTTTCGGTAGGAATGGGATTATCTATAAATGGATACAAAGCGATTGTGGAAATGCAGTTTGCCGATTTTGTTTCGACAGGATTCAATCCAATTGTGAATTTATTAGCCAAATCACATTACCGATGGTTAGAAAAAGCAGATGTTGTAGTCCGAATGCCTTGCGGTGGCGGAACACAAGCTGGGCCTTTTCATTCGCAGACCAATGAGGCTTGGTTTACTAAAACACCGGGATTAAAAGTGGTTTACCCAGCATTTCCGTATGATGCGAAAGGATTGTTGAATACTTCCATAAACGACCCAAATCCAGTACTGTTTTTTGAACACAAGCAATTGTACAGAAGCGTTTATCAAGAGGTTCCTTCTGATTATTATACGATTCCACTAGGAAAAGCGGCTTTGTTGAAAGAAGGAGATCAGGTTACGATCATCTCGTTTGGTGCCGCAGTGCATTGGGCTTTGGATACTTTAGCAAAAAACCCTGAAATTTCAGCGGATTTATTGGATTTAAGAACATTACAACCTTTGGATACCGAAGCTATTTTTGCTTCGGTAAAGAAAACGGGAAAAGTAATTATTTATCAGGAAGACAGTATGTTTGGTGGAATTGCCAGTGATGTTTCGGCAATGATAATGGAAAATTGTTTCAAATACTTAGATGCTCCTGTAAAACGAGTGGCAAGTTTAGACACACCAATTCCGTTTACTAAAGCATTGGAAGATCAATATTTGCCGAAAGGCCGATTCGAAAATGACCTAAAAGAACTATTGACGTATTAATTTTTAAATTATAAGTAGTTTATTTTTAGCGTTTTAATTCTAAAAATAACCTAATATCCAATAGATAATTATGAAAATTAAAATTGTACCAAAACAGCCGCCGCCTAGTTTTTTGGCACCGTAACCTGCGAGAATTGTTTTAAAAAATCCGTTCATCCGTTTAAATTATTAAGGGCATAGTTCCACTTTATTTTATCGATTATTCAATTTTGCTTTTTCCTTAATGATATCGCTTATTTTTCGATTTTCGATTTTGCTCTCTAGCCAAGAAATAATATCCAAATAAAGGAAAGCTCTTTTTTCATAGGTGTTTTTCTCCAGTTCTATAAATCTTGTTCTCATTTTTACAAATTCTTTTTTGATATCTGTTGGATAAATGGAGTTTAAATTTTTCAAAAACTTAATAATTTCTTTTTGCACTTCATGCAAATCATTCATTTTGATTAGGAATTTATAGGTGTTTTTCAATTGATTTTCCAGATAATAATCTTTTCCTAATTCATAATGAGCTATCAAACAGAGTAATCTGGCAAAACACATTAAATCTTCTCGCATGGAAAGATTTTTATTGTTTATGATTTTCTCCAAATAAAAAATACAATCTGTATATTTTTCATTCCCAAAATATATAGAAGCAAATTTATAGTAAAACAGCATTTCGTGGTGTTCATCAAGATGATCCGTATGTATTTTCAACTTGCCTAGAACTTCAGGAATTAAGTATTCTCCTTCTGCAAAAGTACCTTCCAGTATATGATAATTCAATTTATTATTATATAAATACAGAAATGATAAAGATGCAATATTATCATTTACAGGAAAATGGGAATCTTTTATGGTATTTTCCAGCAGTAATAAATATTTTTTGAATTTTGATTTGTACTTCAGCATGTATAGAGACTCCAATAAATAATGATTGCCTTTCAGGAAAAACACCGGATTTAAATGAATCATACTTGGGTTGTCATAAAAAAGAGTCACCCACTTTAAAGCATATTTGTAACAGGATAAAAAATCCTGAACTAAAAAGCTTCGCCAAAGATTGGCATTGTAAAACCAATATTTCTCTCTGAAACCGAACTTTTTCTCGTCAAATCTTGAAATATGCTTGTTGAAATAATCATCTATATAGGTGTATTCTTCGTCGCTTTTTACATATCCGGTTTTAAGCATAATACCGTACAATTGCAAGGATAAATTAGATAATTTACTGGAAATGGTATTGCGATAATTCAGTTCTTTAGCCTGAATAACCAATTCATCTGCGCGTCCTTGAATACTTCGGGTTATGTATTGGGATTCAATGAGTTTCTCAAATTCTACAATTTCATAGGCCATGAGTTTTTCGTCATTTTCCAACGCTAAAATCTTTGTTTTATCCAAGATTTTTAAACTTTGTTTGTACAGCCCTTTATTGTACAAAATAGCAGCAAAATCAATTTGTTCTCTAAGCTGATATCGAATATTCTGACTGGGAATATTCAATCGGATGCTTACTAAAATTTGTTTATATAAATACGATTTCAGATTGGATAATTGTACTTTTTTGATAATCCCACTTTTCAAAATAAGCTTCTCCTCATAGACTTCTGATTTGTCTAAAACATTAAATAACTCGATGAATTTTGTATTGGAACTGGTTTCTAATCGGCTGGCAAAAATCTTAAATTGTCTTTTTTCAGATTTTGAAAGCGATTTAATTAATACGAACAAGAAATCTTTTTGATGGTTAGCCATTGTAGAATAGTGTAGCTTAATGTTTTGTAATTCAATTGTTTACTAAGTTTTTTATTGCTTTATAAACAGTATATTTCATTAAATTGAGTTTTATATTAACGTAATGAAAGATATTTTTGTTATCAAGTTGTGAAATTACATTAAATAAATGAAAATGAATAGAGAGAAAGTTCAAATTTTTGATACCACCTTGAGAGACGGCGAACAAGTTCCGGGATGTAAATTAGATACCAATCAAAAACTAGTCATAGCCAATCGACTGGACGAAATGGGTGTTGACGTCATCGAAGCGGGTTTTCCGGTATCTAGTCCAGGTGATTTTTTATCTGTTTCAGAAATAAGTAAAATCGTTAAGAATGCAGTTGTTTGTGGATTAACCAGAGCGATAAAAAATGATATAGATGTTGCGGCACAAGCCTTAAAACATGCAAAAAGACCAAGAATACATACCGGAATAGGAACTTCGGAATCACACATTGTACACAAGCTGAATACTACCAGAGAAGATATTATTGCCCGAGCAAAATTTGCCGTTTCCCATGCTAAATCGTATGTTGAAGATGTGGAGTTTTATGCGGAGGATGCTGGCAGAACGGACAACGAGTTCTTGGCTCGAGTCTGTGAAGCAGTCATTAAATCAGGTGCTACCGTGCTTAATATCCCAGATACAACTGGCTATTGCTTGCCGGAAGAATATGGCGCAAAGATTAAATATCTAAAAGAAAACGTCAAAGGAATTGATAACGTAATCCTGTCATGCCACTGTCATAATGATTTAGGAATGGCTACAGCAAATTCAATTGCAGGAGCGGTAAATGGAGCCAGACAAATTGAATGTACCATAAACGGAATAGGCGAAAGAGCCGGAAATACAGCACTGGAAGAAGTAGTGATGATTTTCAAACAACATCCGTATTTGAATTTAGATACCAATATCAATACCCGTCAGCTGAATGAAATGAGTCGATTAGTATCTGAAAGTATGGGAATGATGGTGCAACCCAATAAAGCAATTGTTGGAGCTAACGCTTTTGCACACAGCTCCGGAATTCATCAGGATGGGGTAATCAAAAACAGAGCGACTTATGAAATCATGGATCCGTTGGAAGTTGGTGTCAATGAATCATCAATTGTTCTTACCGCCAGAAGTGGCAGAGCAGCATTGGCCTACAGAGCCAAAAAAGTTGGATATGAACTTTCAAAAGTGCAATTAGATGTTGTCTATGTTGAATTTTTAAAGTTTGCCGATATCAAAAAAGAAGTCCTTGATGATGATATTCATCAAATAATTGAAGCTTGTAAAATGAGTAAGGAATTAATCCTCAACTAAAATATTTTGATTTCTATTACAATTTAAATCGCACTATTATGAATTTAAAAATAGCAGTACTTTCAGGAGACGGAATAGGTCCTGAGGTTACCTTACAAGCAAAAAAAGCGTTGTATGCAATTGGTGTGGTTTTCGATCATGAGTTTGTATTTGAAGACGCACTAATAGGTGCCGTTGCGATTGAAAAAACAGGAAATCCATTGCCGGAGCAAACATTGAATCTTTGTCTAAATACAGATGCTGTATTGTTTGGCGCTGTTGGCAATACAAAATACGACAACAATCATGATCCAAAATTACGCCCTGTAAACGGCTTATTGAAATTGAGACAAGCATTAGGATTATATGCCAATATAAGACCTGTTAAACCGTATAAGGATTTATTAGATTTATCCCCTTTGAAAAGAAAAATCATTGAGGGTACTGATTTTGTGATTTTCAGGGAGCTTTCCGGAGGATCTTATTTCAGTGAAAAAAAGACGAATGCACAAGGCACATTAGCCTCTGATTTATGTGAGTATTCCGATGAGGAAATTATTAGGGTTAGTCATTTAGCGTTTAGAACAGCTCAGAAAAGACAAAAAAAAGTGACTCTGGTAGACAAAGCTAGTATTCTTGAAACGTCACGATTATGGCGAAAAGTAGTCCAGGAAATCAGCGAAAATTACCCTGATGTAACTTTAGATTTCCTTTATGTTGATAATGCCGCGATGCAAATCATTATTAATCCAAAACAATTTGATGTCATTTTGACCGAAAATTTATTTGGCGATATTTTATCGGATGAAGCTAGTGTAATCACAGGAGCCATTGGATTATTGCCATCAGCATCTCTAGGGAATTCCAGTGCTCTTTTTAAACCGGTACACGGCACTTTTTCTCAGGCAAAAGGCAAAAACACGGCCAATCCAATTGCCTCAATATTATCTGCTGCTATGCTTTTAGAACATTTTGGACTTCAGTTAGAAGCTAAAAAAGTATATGAAGCGGTAGAAAAAGCAATTGAATTAAATGTCGTCACAGCAGATTTGAATCCCTATTCTAAATTTGGCACCAATGAAGTAGGTGATTTTATATCCAATTATATTTTGAGCAAAGATGAATTATTGTATTTCAATAACGACAATGTTTATATAGGACAATCGACTATTGTTTAGGCAACACTCGTTGATTTTCAATAATTTTAAACAGATAAAAACCGACACAAATAAACAGACAATGGAATTAAATAAATACAGCAAGACCATAACACAAGATGAAACACAACCTGCAGCACAAGCAATGTTGTACGGTATTGGTTTGACTGAAGAAGATTTAAAAAAAGCACAAGTTGGAATTGTTAGTATGGGATATGAGGGAAATCCCTGTAACATGCACCTGAATGGCTTGGCTAAAAAAATAAAAACAGGAGTCTGGAAAGAGGACTTAGTAGGGTTGATTTTTAATACTATTGGTGTAAGTGACGGTATTTCAAACGGTACTGATGGAATGCGTTTTTCTTTAGTTTCCAGAGATGTAATTGCAGATTCTATTGAAACCGTAATGGGAGCACAATGGTATGATGCACTAATCGCTATTCCAGGCTGTGATAAAAACATGCCCGGTTCCGTCATGGCTATGGGAAGAGTCAATCGTCCTTCTATCATGGTTTATGGAGGCTCAATTCATTCTGGAAAATGGAAAGGGGAATCGTTAAATATTGTGTCTGCCTTTGAAGCATTGGGAAAAAAATTCAACAATACAATCGCTCCGGAAGATTTCAAAGGAGTGATTCAAAACGCATGTCCCGGCGCAGGAGCCTGCGGAGGTATGTATACGGCCAATACGATGTCTTCGGCTATTGAAGCTTTAGGAATGAGCTTGCCCTACAGTTCTTCTAATCCGGCATTAAGTGACGAAAAACAACAAGAATGCATTGATGCTGGAAAAGCAATCAGAATTTTGTTAGAAAAAGATATAAAACCTCGAGATATCATGACACGTAAAGCATTTGAAAATGCGATTACCATGGTAGCTGTTTTAGGCGGTTCTACGAATGCAGTAATGCACTTAATCGCTATGGCACATGCTGTAGATATTGAAATTACACTTAAAGATTTTCAAGATATAAGTGACAAAACACCATTACTTGCCGATTTAAAACCGAGTGGAAAATACCTGATGGAAGATCTCCATGAAGCTGGAGGAGTTCCCGCAGTAATGAAATATTTATTAAAAGAAGGATTGTTACATGGAGACTGTTTGACAGTAACTGGAAAAACTTTAGCTGAAAATTTAGCTGCTGTTCCGGATTTGAACGACGGTCAGCAAGTAATACACGAAATCCAAAAAGCACTAAAAGCAACAGGAAACATTCAAATTTTGTATGGAAATCTTGCTGAGGAAGGCTGTGTGGCTAAAATTAGCGGAAATGAAGGGGAGTATTTTGAAGGAGATGCCATTGTTTATGAAAATGAACATGATGTAATAACTGGGGTTCGCGGGGGTGAAGTCAAACCAGGGAATGTAGTGGTCATCCGGTACTGTGGTCCAAAAGGTGGCCCCGGAATGCCTGAAATGCTTAAACCTACTTCAGCTATCATGGGTGCTGGTCTTGGAAAAAGCGTAGCCCTGATTACTGATGGCAGGTTTTCTGGTGGTTCACATGGATTTGTTGTGGGACATGTTACACCCGAAGCTTTTGAAGGAGGCGGTATAGCGCTCGTCAAAAATGGAGATATTATCACTATTGATGCAGTCAAAAATACAATCAATTTAAAAATATCGGATGCAGAGTTTGCACATAGGAAAGCAAATTGGATTCAACCTGAATTAAAAGTAAATAAGGGAGTTTTATTAAAATACATCAGAGCGGTCTCGAGCGCTTCGACAGGATGTGTAACTGATAAATAACTTCAAAATCAACGCCAATAGCAATAGCAAAATTGACATAAGCCTAAAAAAATAATAATGAAAAATAATACAATATCCGGCGCCGAAGCCGTTATTAGATGCTTATTAGAAGAAGGAGTAAATTTGGTTTACGGCTACCCAGGTGGTGCGATTATGCCCGTTTACGATGAATTATATAAATTTAAAGATCAATTACACCATGTTTTAGTACGTCATGAACAAGGCGCTACCCATGCAGCACAAGGTTTTGCAAGAGCGACTGGTAAAGTAGGAGTAGCGATAGCCACTTCAGGTCCGGGAGCCACAAATTTAGTTACCGGAATTGCAGATGCTCAGATTGATTCGACTCCCATGGTGTGCATCACGGGACAAGTAGGGAAACATTTATTGGGATCTGATGCCTTTCAGGAAACAGATATTATTGGGATATCGACTCCGGTTACCAAGTGGAATTATCAAATTACCGAAGCTTCTGAAATTCCGGAGATCATGGCAAAAGCTTTTTATATTGCTAGATCAGGTCGTCCAGGGCCCGTATTAATTGATATTACAAAAAATGCTCAGTTTGACCAAATGGAATTCAGCTATAAAAAATGTACCAGCATCAGAAGTTACAATCCAAAGCCGATTTTAAATCTGGAAAAAGTTAAGGAAGCAGCTGCAATTATTAATACGTCCAAAAAACCTTTTATCGTATTTGGTCAGGGAATTATCCTTGGTGAAGCCGAAGAACAACTCAAAGCATTTGTTGAAAAATCAGGAATTCCCGCCGCTTGGACTATTTTAGGACTTTCGGCATTGCCTACTGATCATCCGCTGAATGTAGGGATGTTAGGGATGCACGGTAATTATGGTCCTAACGTTTTGACGAATGAATGTGATGTTTTGATTGCCCTTGGAATGCGTTTTGATGATCGTGTCACCGGAAATCTGGAAACCTATGCAAAGCAAGCAAAAGTAATCCACTTTGAAATTGATTCAGCCGAAATCGATAAAAACGTAAAAACAACGGTAGCCGTTTTAGCAGATGTAAAAGAGTCTTTGACCGCTTTACTTCCTTTTATCGAAAATAACACACATGAATCCTGGCACAATGAATTCAAAGAAAAATATGAAATTGAATTAGAAGCCGTAATCAATGACGAGTTAAAGCCTAAGAAAGAAGGAATTTCTATGGGAGAAACGATTGAAATGATTAACAAGCATTCTAAAGGAGATGCCATTATGGTTTCGGATGTAGGACAACACCAAATGTTTGCCTGTCGGTATGCCAAATTCAATTCGACCAAAAGTAATGTCACTTCAGGTGGTTTAGGAACCATGGGATTTGCATTGCCTGCTGCGATTGGTGCCAAAATGGGAATGCCAAATCGAGAAGTAGTAGCCATAATTGGAGATGGAGGGTTTCAAATGACCATTCAGGAATTAGGAACTATTTTCCAGACTAAAGTTCCTGTGAAAATTGTGGTCTTGAACAATGAATTTTTAG
This sequence comes from Flavobacterium sp. LB2P53, assembly GCF_003970305.1. Taxonomy (NCBI): domain Bacteria; kingdom Pseudomonadati; phylum Bacteroidota; class Flavobacteriia; order Flavobacteriales; family Flavobacteriaceae; genus Flavobacterium; species Flavobacterium sp. LB2P53. Next base: position 308,276 of record NZ_RYDG01000003.1, on the reverse strand, counting down.
GTATGGTTCGTCAATGGCAACAATTGTTCTTTGACAAAAGATACGCTTCGACCGAAATGATCAATCCTAATTTTATAGCCATTGCTGAAGGCTATTACATCAAAGCAAAAAAAGTAACCAAAAGGGAAGATCTTGATGCGGCTGTTGCCGAAATGATGACTTCAAAAGAATCCTATTTCCTGGAAGTTATGGTAGAAAAAGAAAATAACGTATTCCCAATGATTCCAACAGGAGCATCGGTATCTGATATAAGATTGAGTTAATCCCCATCCCAACCCTCCCCGAAGGGGAGGGAGATTGAAAGAGAAATTGTTAATAGATTATATTTTTGAATTAGTAATAAAAATTATAAACATACCCTAAGCTAGTTTCGGCACTCCCTCTTTTGGAGGGGGCTGGGGGAGGATAAAAAACATGGAAAATAAAACATTCACCATTTCTGTTTATTCAGAAAACAACGTTGGCTTATTGAACAGAATATCTGGAATATTCTTGAAACGCCATATCAATATTTTGAGTTTAAATGTATCCGAATCGGAGATAGAAAGTGTTTCCAGATTTATTATCGTGGTGAATACTACCGAAAAATGGGTACATAACATTGTAGGACAAATCGAGAAACAAATTGAAGTCATCAAAGCTTTTTATCATATTGACGAAGAAACTATTTTCTTAGAAAATGCATTATTCAAAATTGAGTCGAGCTTGCTATTTGACGAAAAACAAATTCAGAATATCATCAAAGAAAGCCATTCCGAGATAGTTACAGTAGCCAGAGACTATTTTGTGATTTCAAAATCGGGACAACGTGCTGAAATTGAATCATTGTACGATAAATTAAAACCTTTTGGAATCATGCAATTTGTTCGTTCCGGGAGAATATCAGTTTCCAAAGCAAAAATGGAGATTTCAACATTATTAGAAAAACTTTCTTAAAAGTGTTCAGTCGCTATGTAGTTTGTCATTCCGACCAAGGAAGAATCTCAATCTAATAAGCATTAATTATTACAATTATTAAATTTTACAATCATTAAACAATAAAAAATGGCAAATTATTTCAATTCATTACCACTCAGATTACAATTAGAACAATTAGGTGTTTGCGAATTCATGGATCAGTCTGAATTCGTAGACGGAATTAAAGCTTTAGCAGGAAAAAAAGTAGTCATTGTAGGGTGTGGAGCACAAGGGTTGAACCAAGGGTTGAACATGAGAGATTCTGGTTTGGATATTTCTTATGCTTTACGCGCCGATGCAATTTCGGAACAAAGAGCTTCGTTTAAAAATGCATCTGATAATGGATTCAAAGTGGGAACGTATGAAGAATTAATTCCAACAGCTGATTTGGTATGCAACCTTACACCAGACAAGCAACATACAGCTGTAGTTACGGCAATCATGCCTTTGATGAAAAACGGATCAACGCTTGCTTATTCTCATGGTTTCAATATTGTAGAGGAAGGAATGCAAATTCGGAAAGATATCACTGTAATTATGTGTGCGCCAAAATGCCCTGGATCAGAAGTACGTGAAGAATACAAGAGAGGTTTTGGTGTACCCACTTTAATCGCGGTTCACCCCGAAAATGATCCAAACGGAGCTGGTTTTGAACAAGCAAAAGCGTATGCGGTTGCTACTGGTGGTCACAAAGCCGGGGTTTTAAACTCTTCATTTGTAGCCGAGGTAAAATCAGATCTAATGGGAGAACAAACCATTCTTTGTGGCATGTTACAAACCGGTTCTATTTTATGTTTCGATAAAATGGTTGAAAAAGGAATCGAGCCTGCTTATGCTTCAAAATTAATTCAATATGGTTGGGAAACAGTTACAGAAGCTTTAAAGCATGGTGGAATTACAAATATGATGGATCGTTTGTCTAATCCCGCAAAAATTGAAGCGTATGAATTAGCAGATAAATTAAAAGACATCATGCGTCCGTTGTTTCAAAAACACATGGACGATATTATCTCTGGCGAATTTTCCAAAAATATGATGATCGACTGGGCTAATGATGATATCAATTTATTGACTTGGAGAGCTGCAACTGCAGAAACTAACTTCGAAAAAACAGCACCAACAGCTGCACATATTTCAGAACAAGAGTATTTTGACAATGGTGTTTTGATGATTGCCATGGTGAAAGCGGGTGTCGAATTGGCTTTTGAAACCATGACTCAAACAGGAATTATTGAAGAATCAGCGTATTATGAGTCTTTACACGAATTGCCTCTGATTGCCAATACAGTAGCCCGAAAAAAACTGTATGAAATGAACCGAATCATTTCGGATACTGCAGAATATGGTTGTTATTTATTTGATCACGCCTGCAAACCATTGTTGATTAATTTTATGAAAACGGTAGATACTAATGTGATAGGGAAACCTTTTTCAACTTCAAATGGAGTTGACAATGCGGTTCTTATTGCAGTAAACAAAAGCATTCGTCAACATCCAATAGAAGAAGTTGGGGAGTGGTTGAGAGAATCCATGACTGCGATGAAAAAAATTGGATAAAAAAATTAGGAATTACCACACAAGAGGGTGTGTTGGGATTAGCGCTATACCATTGGTTTTATAATATTTTGAATTAGTTAAAATTTATTAAAGAAATAGTATGAATATAGTCGCTTTTACATTCACTTAATGTCGAGCGAGATTGAACATTAAGTGAAGTAATCCCTAATAACTTATAAAAATGGTGCAGTATAATAGCGATTGATCTTAAATAAATCACTGCGAAAATTTTTAGCGATTGGTGTTTTATTACAACTGAATAGGTTGGTTGGTTAGTTATAGTTCAAATAAAATACTATTTGTCGTTACTAAATTAATTGTTAGGGATTTTTTGTTGATACAAAAAGCGGAGGTATTTATATATTTCCGCTTTTTGTGTTTTACATATTCCCTCAAAAAAGTAAAAATTAATCATATTAGTAATTAAAAGCTATTTATATTGAATAATCCATTTTTTTTCCTGGGTATTTATAGTCTAAATAGTATTAGGAATAGACTTAGATTTAATACTTTTATAAAAAATTAAAACATGAGCTACTATAAAATTGAAAATTTAGAACAATATTTTAAACATTACAATAAATCAGTTCGTGAACCTCGAAAATTTTGGGGAAAAATAGCAGAGGAAAATTTTACATGGTACCAACAATGGGATAAAGTTGTTGATTTTAATATGGCTGAAGCCGACATAAAATGGTTTACTGAAGCCAAAGTGAATATTGTAAAAAATTGTATCGACAGACATCTTGCAAAAAGAGGCGAAAAAACGGCTATTATTTTTGAGCCGAATGATCCTTCAGAAGCAGCATTGCATATTACCTATAATGAATTGCATCAACGGGTCTGCAAAATGGCAAATGTGTTGCGTGAGCAAGGCATAAGTAAAGGAGATCGCGTTTGTATTTATTTGCCTATGATCCCAGAATTAGCCGTTTCAATATTAGCATGTGCCAGAATTGGCGCCATACATTCTGTTGTTTTTGCTGGTTTTTCAGCTTCTGCGGTATCAGCCAGAATTAATGATAGTGAATGTAAAATGGTTATTACTTCTGATGGTGGATTTCGTGGTAACAAAACAATCGACTTAAAAGTAATTGTTGATGAAGCGTTGGAAAAATGTCCTTGTGTTGAAAAAGTTTTAGTTGCCAAAAGAATTCATTCAAAGATCAATATGAAAGCAGGTCGTGACCAATGGTTGGAACCACTTTTGGATCAGGCTTCAGATAATAATGTAGCCGAAATCATGGATGCTGAGGATCCGTTGTTTATTTTGTACACCTCCGGTTCAACAGGAAAACCCAAAGGAATGGTTCACACCACTGCAGGGTATATGGTGTATACTGCCTACACTTTCAAGAATGTATTCAATTATGAAGAAAATGATGTTTTTTGGTGTACCGCTGACATTGGCTGGATTACCGGACATTCCTATATTCTTTACGGCCCGTTATTGAACGGAGCTACGACCGTAATTTTCGAAGGCGTTCCGTCTTATCCTGATTTCAGTCGCTTTTGGCAAACCATCGAAAAACACAAAGTTACCCAGTTTTACACGGCGCCAACTGCTATTCGTGCGCTTGCAAAAGAGAATGTAGAATTTGTATTAAAATACCCATTGAAGTCCTTAAAAGTTATTGGGTCAGTTGGTGAACCTATAAACGAAGAAGCTTGGCATTGGTACAACAATCATGTTGGGGACAGAAGATGTCCTATTGTAGATACTTGGTGGCAAACTGAAACAGGAGGAATTATGATATCGCCTATTGCATTTGTTACCCCAACAAAACCTACTTATGCCACGTTGCCATTACCCGGAATTCAACCCGTACTAATGGATGAAAAACGAAATGAAATAGAAGGGAATCAGGTCGTTGGTAGTTTGTGCATCAAATTTCCATGGCCAGGAATTGCCAGAACAATCTGGGGTGATCATCAGCGCTACAAAGACACGTATTTCTCTGCCTTTCCAGGTAAATTTTTCACAGGAGACGGTGCTTTACGTGATGAGGTTGGGTATTATAGAATCACAGGAAGAGTAGATGATGTGGTAATTGTTTCCGGTCATAATCTGGGAACAGCACCTATTGAAGATGCTATAAATGAACATCCTGCTGTTGCGGAATCAGCCATTGTAGGTTTTCCTCACGACATCAAAGGGAATGCATTATATGGTTTTGTAATCCTTAAAGAAACCGGAGAAACCAGAAATAAAGAAAACTTAGCCAAAGAGATTAATCAGCATATTTCAGATCATATTGGGCCTATTGCCAAGTTAGATAAAATTCAGTTTGTTAACGGTTTACCAAAAACACGCTCCGGAAAAATCATGAGACGAATCCTTAGAAAAATTGCAGAAGGAGATTATTCTAATTTTGGAGATATTTCTACCCTATTAAATCCAGAGATTGTAGAAGAAATAAAAGAAGGAAAGTTGTAATACCATTTATGTCAAAATAACAATTAGAACATCCAATTTATTAAATAGCGTCTTTTAATTCAAAACCCTTTCAAAGTTTAAACTTTGAAAGGGTTTTTTAGTTTAAAATGCAATATGACAAGAGGTTGCATTTCATTCAAAGAAAATAAAATAGCTGTAAATACCAGTACAAGATGTTAATGTAAACACAATGCGGAGCTGGTTTTTGACTGCTTAGAATAGGTAACCTATCTTTACCTTTAAAGCTAAATTTACTATGATTCAATTTGAAAAAAAATACAACATCGCACTCTGGTTAGACAAATGGTTTATTGAAGATTTTGGTTTAGATCCAATAGTGGCTTTGTATTTGAAACTTTTGATGCTTATTTTTGTATTGTTTTTAATAAGTTTTTTGTCTTGGTATTTAACGAAAATAATCATAGTTCGTTTTGTGCACAAAATTTTTTTAAAAACAAAAATAGTTTGGGATGATGTCCTGATAGAAAGAAGAGTTTTTGAAAAAATAGCCTATTTAGTCCCTGCTTTCATCATTATCATGGTTGCTCCATACATCTTTGGAGATTTTCCAAAAGCAATTGAGTATATAATTATTCTATCAAATATCTTTATAATTTTAGTAATAATACGTTCTGTTATTACTGTATTATCAGTCTTTGATGAAATAGTGTCCAATACCTTAATTTTAAAAGATAAACCGATTACCAGTTACATTCAGGTACTTAAAATTGTAGTCTATTTTATTGGAGGAATACTGGTTTTATCCATCATGTTAGGCAAAAGTCCTTTCTATTTTCTTGGGGCAATGGGCGCCATGACGGCTATTTTACTTTTAATTTTCAAAGATACCATTCTGGGGTTTGTTGCCAGTATTCAAATGTCCGTGTATGATATGGTTCGGGTAGGAGACTGGATTTCGATGCCAAAATATGATGCGGACGGCGATGTGATGTCAATCAATTTAAATACTGTAAAAGTTCAAAATTGGGACAAAACGATCACTACAATACCCACTTATGCTTTTATCACAGACTCTTTCAAGAACTGGCGAGGTATGAGTGATTCTGGCGGGAGACGAATAAAAAGAGCTATTTATTTAAAAGTCAGTAGTTTTCAGTTTTGTGATGAAAAAATGCTCTCACAATTCAAAAAATACAAACTAATTCAAAATTACATCACTCAAAAAGAAAATGAGGTACAAAAAACTAATTCGGAAATATTGGACAATGAGATCGTTTCAGTAAATATCAGGAGGCTGACTAATATAGGCGTTTTTAGAATCTATGCTGAAAAATACATTACGGCTCATCCCAGTATTAATAAAGACATGACTATAATGGTGCGTCAGCTAGAATCTACATCGAAAGGATTACCACTAGAAATTTATTGCTTTAGCGCAGAAAAAGAATGGTTAAAATACGAGACTATTATATCTGATATTTTTGATCATCTATTTACCATCACTTCTGAATTTGAACTCGAGGTTTTTGAGGAACCTACAGGAAATGATTTTCGGAATTTCAACCGGTAATTTAAGGGGTATCTTCAAAGACAATTGATGAAGCAATTGCATGTATTAACTAAAATTAAACAATAAGGCCAGTTTTTTTTATCATTTGTTATACCCATACTAGCAAACAAATCCATAAATTTACTTTTGTATGAAAGATAAACAAGTAGTAATTATTGGTGGTGGGTTAGCTGGACTGACTTCGGCTATACATTTATCTAAATTAGGGCTTCAGGTGACGGTTATTGAAAAGAATAGTTATCCAAAACATAAAGTGTGTGGCGAATACATCTCTAATGAAGTGATGCCATATCTCAATTGGTTGGATTTAGATATAGCCCATTTAAAGCCGACACACATTACAAAACTTGAGTTTTCTACTGCAAGAGGAAAAACAATACAAAGTATTTTACCTCTTGGTGGTTTTGGAATCAGCCGTTTTGTTTTAGACGAATATTTGTATAAAAAGGCTATCGATAACGGGTGTACAATACTAAAAGATCAAGTAGAAAATGTTCATTTTGAGCAGGATAAATTTATAATAACCACGACAAATTTAATGGTTTTAGAGTCCCAAATGGTGATTGGTGCTTTTGGCAAACGTTCTATTATTGACCAAAAAATGAATCGAGAATTTATTCATAAAAAATCACCTTGGCTGGCCGTAAAAGCACATTATTCTGGAAAATTTCCCAATGATGTAGTGGGTTTGCATAATTTTAAAGGAGGCTATTGCGGTGTTTCTAAAGTTGAAAACGAAGTGATTAACATGTGTTATCTAGCCGATTATAAAACGTTTAAGCAGTTTAAAAACATTACTGAATATCAAAATACTATTGTTTCTCAAAACCCACACTTAAAAACCCTTTTTGAAACCGGTACATTATTGTTTGAAAAACCATTGACCATAAGCCAAATCTCTTTCAAAAAGAAACACGCCGTTGAAAACCATGTTTTAATGATTGGAGATACAGCAGGATTAATTCATCCTTTGTGCGGAAACGGAATGGCTATGGCGATTCATAGCGCCAAAATCGCATCAGAATTAGTAGTTCAATTTTATAACACCGAGATTAAATCCAGAGCCGAATTAGAAAAGCGATACCTGCAAGAATGGAATTTAAATTTTAAGGGAAGACTTAAAATGGGACGGTTTTTATCCAATATTTTACAAAAACAAAAACTTTCAGCAGTATTGATGCGCATATTAATTATATTTCCATTTTTATTGCCAAAAATTATAAAAAAAACACACGGAAAACCAATCACTCTTCACTCGTAAATGACACTAAATACCAAATATAGAACTGATAAACCGGAAATCATGGATGATTTTGCCATGGAAGGTGAGATTTTACGTGATGCCTTAGATAAAATTGCCCGGATCAATCAGCTTTTAGGAGGAAACCAGTTAACTCTAAGAGGAGTACAAGAACTTGTTCAGGATTCCAAATCTAAAGAAATTGTTATTATAGACGTGGGTTGTGGTAATGGGGATATGTTGCGAACCCTGGCTGATTTTGGTCTTAAAAACAACCTAAATTTCCAGTTAATAGGCATCGATGCTAACAATTTTACAATTTCACATGCACGACAATTATCAGATAAATATGCTAATATCAGTTATCGTTGCGAAGATATTTTTAATGAATCATTTAATGATCTAAAGTATGATATTGTTTTGTGCACTTTGACGTTACATCATTTCAAAGACGATGAGATTATTCGATTATTGAAAGTTCTTTATAACAATACATCCATCGGAATTGTAATAAATGATTTACATCGTAGCGCCATTGCCTATCGATTATTTCAGGCATTATGTGTTGTATTTCAGTTGAATGCTATGTCACGAGAAGACGGATTAATATCAATTTTAAGAGGTTTTAAGAAAGAAGAATTGATAGCGTTCTCGAAAAAATTAAATTTTAAAAACTATAAAATTCATTGGAAATGGGCTTTTAGATACCAATGGATAATTTCAAAAATATGAGTGTAAAAATTAAAACCGTAACCAAACAGCTGCCTAAATATTCCAGAACAACAGCTGAAATAATTCCTTTTTTGGATGCTTGGCTAGTGGGACAAGACGAACGATTCATCAGAAAAGTAAAGAAAATTTTTGAAGGTGCAGCTGTAGACAAACGCTATTCCATAATGGATCCGATAGAGGTGTTTACCAAAACTTCATTTGAAGAAAGAAATGCTATTTATGTTCGTGAAGTCATTGATTTAGGTGAAAAAGTATTAGCAAAAGCTTTAAAAAAAGCAAATTGGAATCCGCAAGATTTAGATTATATCATCACGGTAAGCTGCACCGGAATTATGATTCCGTCTCTCGATGCGTATTTAATCAATACATTGAAGTTGCGTCAGGATATAGTAAGGCTTCCCGTGACCGAAATGGGTTGTGCCGCCGGGATTTCAGGAATTATTTATGCTAAAAATTTCTTGCAGGCCAATCCCGGAAAACGAGCTGCGGTAATTGCCGTAGAAAGTCCCACGGCTACGTTTCAACTCGATGATTTTTCGATGGCAAATATCGTAAGTGCTGCGATTTTTGGTGATGGTGCCGCTTGCGTTTTACTTTCCTCGCATGAAGAGGACGAAGGTCCTGAGATTGTAGCAGAGGAGATGTATCATTTTTATGACAACATCCACATGATGGGTTTCAAACTCACCAATTCAGGATTGCAGATGGTACTTGATATTGAAGTTCCAGAAACGATTGCTTCTCATTTTCCGGATATTATTCATCCTTTTTTAGAAAAAAACAATTTAAAAATGAAGGATATTGACCATCTTATTTTTCATCCCGGTGGAAAGAAAATCGTGCAAACTGTTGAGGCTTTATTTTCTGGTTTAGGTAAAAATATTGATGATACCAAAGAAGTTTTACGTTCCTATGGCAATATGTCCAGTGCCACAGTTTTGTATGTTTTAGAACAAATCATGGATAAGCAGCCTAAAAAAGGAGAAAAAGGATTAATGCTGAGTTTTGGACCCGGATTTTCGGCACAACGAATTTTATTGGAGTTTTAGCTCCACAATGCGGGAATAGAAAAACTATGAAAAAAGAAGAAATTATAGCAAACTTACCGTATTCCAAACCTTTTTTGTTTGTGGATGAAATTCTGAAAATCGATGAAAATGCAGTGGAAGGTGCCTTTACTTTTGATGAAAACCTTGATTTTTATAAAGGTCATTTTAAGGAATTTCCAGTTACTCCAGGCGTAATTTTGATTGAAGTCATGGCGCAAATTGGATTGGTTTGTCTTGGCCTTTTTTTATTAGATGATTCATTTAACTATAGCACTTCAATTTCCTTAACATCAAGTGATGTAGAGTTTTTGAAACCTGTTTTTCCAAAAGAAAAAGTGACTGTGATTTCAGAAAAAATATACTTTAGATTTGGAAAATTAAAATGTAAGGTCATCATGAGAAACGAAAAAGGAGAAACTGTTTGCACAGGAACAATAGCGGGAATGATCCTCACCCCAACCCTCTCCAAAGAAGTGGGACTCAAAACCGAATTAAAATAAATTAAGCAACAGTATAATTTAATTCTTTTCAATATTTTGTAACTGTAGTACTCTATTTGGTAGTATTAAAATTATTATTTTTTTGCCATTGTTATTGAAATTGAATATTATTTAACATTAAAAAATGAACAAAAGAGTAGTTATAACAGGTCTTGGTGTAGTTGCTCCAAATGGAGTAGGTCTCGATGCTTTCACTCATGCCATCAAAAACGGAATTTCCGGGATCAGGCACGACGCTGAGTTGGAGCGATTGCAATTTTCTTGTCAAATTGCTGGAAAACCCGAGATTTCAACGGAATTAACATGGCACTATTTTACGGATTTAGAACTTAGAAACTTCAATTCGACAGGGATTTTATATGGTGTAATTGCCGGAATTGATGCTTGGAAGGATGCAGGATTATCATTGGAAATTAACGAAGAACCGGATTGGGACAGCGGAACTATTTTTGGAACAGGAACTTCCGGAATTGATAAATTTCGCGAAAGCATTTATAAAATAGATGATTTACAAACGAGAAGACTGGGAAGTACAGCCGTAGCGCAAACAATGAATAGTGGTGTGAGTGCGTATCTGGGTGGAAAATTAGGACTTGGAAATCAAGTCTCTACTAATTCTTCGGCCTGCACGACTGGCACCGAAAGTATTTTAATGGCGTATGAACGCATCAAATCAGGGCAGGCAAAACGTATTTTAGCCGGAAGTACCAGTGATTCCGGCCCGTATATTTGGGGCGGATTTGATGCTATGAAGGTATGTACTTTTAAACATAATGAAACACCAAAACAGGGTTCTAGACCAATGAGCACAGCTGCTTCCGGATTTGTTCCCGGAAGCGGAGCAGGTGCTTTGGTCTTAGAAGATTTAGAAAGTGCGATTGCACGTGGCGCACGAATTTATGCGGAAGTTTTAGGTGGAAATATCAATTCAGGAGGGCAGCGCGGTTTAGGAACCATGACTGCACCAAATCCGGTTGCGGTGCAAAGATGCATTCAAAATGCTTTGACAAATGCCGGAATTTTAGCCAGTGAAATTGACGCAATCAACGGTCATCTGACAGCCACTTCCAAAGATAGTCTTGAAATTCAGAATTGGAGTGAGGCTTTAAATCGAAAAGGAATTGATTTTCCATACATCAATTCTTTAAAGTCGATGGTTGGACATTGTTTAAGTGGCGCCGGTAGTATTGAAAGCGTGGCTTCGGTACTGCAATTGCATCACGGATTTATTTTCCCGAATATCAATTGTGCCGATTTGAATCCAGAAATAACAGCACTAATTGATGAATCAAGAGTTCCACGACAACGACTTGATATAGAAATAAATACATTAGCAAAAGCCAGTTTTGGTTTTGGTGATGTGAATGGGTGTGTAATTTTTAAAAAATTTAAAAATTTAAAAAATGAACCGTAAATTCCCCAATTTGTGGTAATTTTTTTGGCGTTAGAAAACGAAATGTACTTAAGTGCTGTAAAATCAATATTAATTATGAACAAACAAGAAACTATTCAGGAGCTAAAAGCCATTGTAAAACCATATATTCTGAATCAAGAAGCTTTTGACTCACTCACTGAAGATACGGATTTCATCAATGATTTAAAGATAAACTCCGCTAATTTAGTAGATGTTATTTTGGATATAGAGGAAAAATATAATATTTTGATTGATAACGAATCAATGGAACGCATGATAAATGTAAAAGCAGCTATGGCTATTATTGAAACCAAATTAGCTGAAAAAAGTAGTGAATCACCAGAAAAATGATAGGAAATGACCTTGTCGATTTGGCTTTAGCCAAAAAAGAAAGCAATTGGCAACGTAACCGCTTTTTAGATAAAATATTTACTAAAAACGAACAGCTGTTAATTTCTAATGCCGTAAATCCAGAAGTAATGGTTTGGAATTTATGGTCCAGAAAAGAGGCGGCTTATAAAATCTACAATAGGGAAACAGGAATTCGAGGTTTTTTTCCTTTGCAACTGGAATGTTTTTACGAAAACACAACATTAGGAACTGTTTGTATAAAAGGAAAAATATATTTTACCCAAACTAAAATAGATCAGGATTGCATTCATACCATTGCTGTTGCCGGGAAAGAGTATTTCAAAAAAATTGAAAACTTGAATTCCGCCGATGCTATCTTTAAAAAAAATGGAATTCCTTACCGTATTGATGCGCATTCAAAAATGAAGAAACCCGTTTCCATCAGCCATCACGGTCGTTTTTGGAAAGGAATAACCCTATGATTTTTTTGCAAAAAGCACTTTTTTTTTCATACAATAGGGCGAGATTTATAAACAATGGTTACATTTGAACCTGTTGCAATTTTAAAAACAACAAAAAGTATCTTTTATAACGTATAGCAATTTATATTTAATGCAAATCATTCATAAAATAGACGATTTTCTATTTACGCTTTTCCCGAAATTAGTCGGGGGGGGGGTAATTCATTATTAATCAGTGAATTAGAATCGTATTATACTTTTGGTTCTTTTGCCCCAAAAGTTTCCATTACTGAGGATTGGGTTACCATAACCATTGACACTTCGGCAATCCTGCTTCAAGAAAATGATTTCCGCAAAACGGTAGTCCTTTGTGAAAAAGGAAACTATCAAGAAGCAAAACCCATTTTACAAAATCTTATCGAGAACAATCCTACCAATTCGGAATTCCATCGAATTATGGGACAAATCCTGTCTGATCAAGGTCATCAGGATGCAGCGATAAATAGTCTGATTGATGCATTGCGCTGGGATTCTAAGAATCATTGGGCGTTGCTGATGATGGGAAATATTTTTGCTAAGTTCAAGAATGATATTCCTACGGCAATGTTGTACTATGATCAGGCTTTGGTGGTGAATCCAAAAGATGCTATTACAATGAATAACATTGGAGCAAACCTTATGCAACAAGGGAAGTTGGATGAATCCAAAAAATATTTTTTGGAAGCTATAAAAATAAATGATCACTATCCAAATACTCATTTTGCTCTTGGAATGTTAGCCGAAATTCAAAATGATTTAGAATCCGCTTTTGACAGTACTTTGAAAGCTATAAAATGCAATTCAAATAAAGATATACTGTACAAGAATTCAGTAAATCAGGCTTTTGATGTTGCGAATAAAATTATTTCTAACACTGATGGGAATTCGCTTTTTGCAGAATACAAGCATCAATTAGAATTTGATTGCGGAAAAGAAATTGATGTTCTAGTAGATTCTGAAATTCCAACGGCAGCCAAGATTGAGTTTGCTGAAAACTACAATCGGATTAAGCACATCGTTCGGTATAAACCCAATTATCCTGCCGTAGCACACTTGGTTCTGCACGAATTAGCACATCTTGATTTTGTAATTCAAGCGAGAAAACGGGGATTAAATCAGCTTTTTACGGCTACTCCACAAAACAGAGCTGTTTTTTTGAAAACGGTACAACCTACTATTGCCAAGTTGCATGGAATGAATATTCCAGAGCAATCGATTACTCAATTCTGTACTGGTTTATTTGACGGGTTAAATTTGCAAGCCTACAATACTCCAATAGATTTATTCATTGAGGATTTTATATACAACGAATTTCCCCAATTGAGATCGTATCAATTTCTGTCGCTTTACGCTTTGATTCAAGAAGGCTTGAAAGCCGTAACTGATGTGACTGTTATTGAACTTTCGCCTGCAACACTACTTTCTAAATCTAAGATTTACAACTTGGTAAATGCCTTACAGTTTAAAGCATTATTTGGTTTAGATTTTATAAACGATTTTAATGCCACTCCAGCCGAATTACGCAAAGCCGAAGATTTTTATGCTGAATTTCTCGAATACAAAGACAATCGTAAACCTGCCGAAGAATATGAATTGGTACAACATTGGGCCGAAGATTTACAGATTGACTCTTATTTTGAATTGGAAAATGAGGACGAATACCGCAAACGATCTGATGTAGATACTTTTATTGAAAAATTAGAAAAAGATCCTTTTGGTCTACACGACGATACTGCTTTCAAAGAGAAGGAAATGGAACAGTTTCTCAAAAACCAAGAACATATTGGGACTAATATGGCAGTCACGATGTTTATGGTTGATGCTTTGCAGTATTTTAAGGATGTACCGCTAGAGGAAGTCAAGAAAATAGCCTTTGAAATCGCAATGCAAGGGACACAAGGTTTTGACCCAAATCAAAAAAACTACATCGTAGGTAGCATTCCAAACAAACGGTTTTCGGGTTATCACATTTTAGCATATTATTATGTGAGTTGGATGTTAGCTGTTCCTGAAATGGTTTCTCAGTTGCAATTGCCTTTTGAAGAGGAATATAAAGTAGCATTGACACTTTTTAAATCGAAATAAAATGAATGATATTCCGAGCATTATTCAAGAATTAATAAAATTTAGAAATGAAAGAGATTGGGAACAATTTCATAATTCGAAAGATTTGGCTTTAGCTCTATCTATTGAAGCAGCGGAATTAAATGAATTGTTTCTGTGGAAAAAAGCAGAAGATGTAAATATTGATAAGCTAAAACAAGAATTGGCAGATGTTTTTGCATACGCTTTTTTGTTAGCCGAAAAATACAATTTAGATGTAAAAGAAATTGTACTTCAAAAGATTACGCAAAATGCAGCTAACTATCCAATAGATAAAGCAAAAGGGAACGCAACCAAATATGATGAATTATGATGCAATCATTTGAATTGTCTATTGAGGTTTCTGAACAATATGATTTTAATAAAGATTCATTGCCTAAAATAGCTCAAAATCCTTGGGTAAAAAATCAATGGCCTTTGGTTTACTTTATACAAAATGAAACTAAACGAATTGCCTATGTAGGAGAATCAACAAATGCTTCTAGTAGAATCAAAAATCACCTGGCAAATCCAAAAAAAGCAGATGCATTTACAAAAATTTCAATAATTGGGAGTGATAAATTCAATAAATCAGCAACTCTTGATATTGAATCAAACTTGATTCAATACATCACTTCTGAAGGAACTTACGAACTTCAAAATGGAAATTACGGTTTAGTCAATCATAATTATTACCAACAAGATTTGTACAAAGATCTTTTTAAAGAAATTTGGAAAAAACTAATTGATAAAAAGATAGTTAGCAAGTCACTGGAAGATGTTGAGAATTCAGAACTTTTTAAATATTCCCCTTATAAATCTTTAAATGAAGATCAATATAGTTCTGTTCTTCAAATTCTTGATGGATTGTGTATCAAAAAATCCAATAGAATTTTTATAAAAGGGAGTGCTGGAACTGGAAAAACAATTTTGGCTACTTATTTAATTAAATTACTTAATTCAGATATTTCGGATGCTAATTTTGAAGATTTTAGTGATGAAGAGCTCAAGGAGATCAATTTCATTATTGCTTTTCAAAATAAATATCCAAAAGCAAAAATTGGATTGGTTATCGCCATGACTTCTTTAAGAGAATCATTACAAAATGTTTTCAAAAAAATTCCTGGTTTAAAAGCGTCTATGGTTTTAAATCCATCGGATACCTTTAAACTCAATGACAAATATGATTTATTAATAGTAGACGAAGCGCATCGGTTACGGCAATATAAAAATATAAGTTGGATGGGAGCCTTCCGGAAAAATAATCAAAAATTAGGATTAGATGACACCGGAACAGAGCTAGACTGGATAATTGCGAATAGTAAGAATCAAATTTTCTTTTATGATTCAGCGCAATCAGTAAAACCTTCCGATATAAATGAGGATCAATTTACCAGACTTTTGAATCAAGATGATACTTTGAAAATCGAGTTAACGTCTCAGATGAGAGTTAAAGGCGGAAATGATTATATTCGTTTTGTAGATCAATTACTTCATGTAAATCGCTTGGAGAAAACTATTTATTCACCAAATGAGTATGAGTTAATTGTTTTTGATTCTTTAAAAGATCTTTATAGCGAACTTGCAAAGAAGGAAGAAATAAATGGGTTGTGTCGTTTAGTTGCTGGATATTCTTGGCCTTGGTTATCCGAAAAAGATAAAACTGTAATGGATATTGAAATTGATGGTTTACAATTTCAATGGAATCAAACCCCTAAGGACTGGGTTAATTCACCAAATGCTTTTAAAGAAGTTGGCTGTATTCATACGACACAAGGATATGATTTAAATTATACAGGAGTTATTTTTGGGAAAGAAATAATTTTCAATGAATTCACACAAGAAATTGAAATTAATCCGAAGTTGTATTTTGATAAAAATGGAAAAAAAGGGATCTCAAATAAAGATGATCTTAAGGCTTACGTAATAAATATATACAAAACTATAATGTATCGAGGAATCAGAGGTACTTATGTTTATGCTTGTGATACTTCTTTAAGAAACTATTTAAAAAAGCATATTGATGTTTATAAAAAAGATTTTCCGTTCAGAATCGTACCTTTTGAGGAGGTAAAACCGTTTGTGAATTCAGTTCCATTAGTAAATATTTCAGCTGCAGCAGGTTCATTTAGCGATTTACAAGTTCATTCTGATTTTGAATGGGTCGAGTTACCCTTTAATACTTCAGTAAAAGAAGGCTATTTTGTATGTAAAGTAGTGGGCGAATCGATGAATAAAATAATTCCTAATGGCTCCTACTGTTTGTTTAAAAAAGATAGTGGTGGCAGTAGAGAAGGAAAAATTGTTTTAGTTGAAAGCACTGGCATACAAGACGCAGATTTTGGTTCAGGATATACAGTAAAAGAATATCATAGTCAAAAGAATATTGGTACTGAAAATTGGAGGCATGAATCCATATCGTTGAAACCATTATCTTTTGAATCAGAATATGAAAATATAGTATTAGATTCAGACAATTTAGTTGATTTTAGAGTTAAGGGAATTTTTATTTCGGTATTGTCTTAAATTTTTAAATAGTAAAGTTTAATTCCTCCAAAATGCGCTAAAAGGACAAAATTGAAATGCTATAAATGGAGCTACATATGTGATTTCCCCTTCGTCGGAATGACAATACTTTATAGAAATAGAGGCAAACCTAGTAATAATAAGGTGTTTAAAATCAATTGTATGCAATATAGCAACCAAAATTTAAATCACTTAATCCCCAGTCTTGATTTTAATTTCAAAAACAACAAAGCGGTTTTATAAGCATCCTCAGCAGCTGAATTCCGTTCACTTACCGGAATATTATAAGCCGCACAAAGTTCCTCCAGAGAAAATTGTTTGTCATTGATATCAAGTAGTTTTCTGTGCATGACATCAATATCCAGTGCCTCATTTTTTAATCTGCCGCAGTCTAGTCTTTCCAAGGCCGCATTGATCATTTCCACATCAAAATCAATGTGATGCCCAACTAAAATGGAGTTCCCAATAAATTCAATGAATAATTTTATGGCATCTGCTTCTCCTAATTTTTTCATTTTACTTTCTACCAAAAACGTATTAGAAAGTCCATTATCATGAAAAAATTTATACTGTAATAAAACAGCTTCAAAGTTATCACCTATGACAATACTATTATCAATTACTGAAAAAGAGCCTATTGATAAAATAACATCTTTATCTGGATTCAAACCAGAAGTTTCTGTTGATACCACCACAAAGCGGGATGACTTTTTCTCAAATTTAGAAAGATAGGTTTTCCAAAAATCAGGATATTCTTTATTAATCTTTTTTATCCAGTCTAACATAATTATGAAAATTGAGTAAGTTGAAATTTACTTTTTATTAATTCTTCCAGTTCTCTCATAGGGAGTAAAGCATTTTTCAGTTTTTCTCGGTCAATTTTTGATAATTCCTCCAAATTTATAAATTGGCCTGAATCATCATTTTTTAACCCTTCTAAGGTTCGGAATTTTGATAAAGTCAAAAAGGCTTCGGCACAATTGAGATAAATTTCAGCATGTTTGGGATCCGTAATTGATAATTGTTTGAATCGTTGAAACGTATTGTTAATTCCTCGGATGTCGAAACTCAAAGTAAACAAACGGGCGCCATCAATCAATGGCATTAAAGCCTTAGTTTTAATATCAAATTTATCTTTATTTCTACCTTCTTCTTCGACATTGAATTTTTTGAAAAAACTAAGTGGAGCGTTTTTTCTTAAGGCATCATTTCCTAAGAAATCAAAAAATAACGTATTGTTTTTGGCATTTTTGAAGACTACATTACTTATCGCATCTTCAATTTTTTGCTCTCCAAAAATAATTTCATAATCAAAGAAAATACTGCTCAAATCAGTGCTGTTCTCACCGGGAGTATTCATCCAGCTGTCATATTGTTTGATCCAGTCCGTCAATGATTTACACCAAAGCATAGTACTTCCCATGTGACCATTTGGACAGAATTCATAGCCGATTTTTTCTAGAGTGGCTGTGGTTTTTTTTCCAAGTTTAAGAAAATAGTCTTTTACGTCACGATATTTATCAGCAGCCACATCTTCAAAAATCAAAATACTATCTTGATCCGTTAATAAAAGCTGTTCTTTTCGTCCTTGACTGCCAATACTTAACCATGCAAAACGGGCAGGAGGGGAACCTAAATCCAAAATGGATAATTCCACCGAGCGTTTAATGACTGCCAAATTAATTTCGCTGGCAATATTAAAAACGTGTGATAGCGGAATATTTTTAGAAATTGAAGTCTGAATCAGATCTGTTAATCGTTCCCGTATTTGTTTTAGTTCTTTTGGTGATTGACACCGTTTGATTTCTTTTATTAAAACTCCGGGATTATTAGCTTGAGCCACAATCAAATCGTGCTCAGAAATGATTCCTTTCACACTGGATTTATCCGTTCCATCCTGAGTTACACACAAATGAGTCACATTGTGTTTTAGCATCAGTAACTGCGCTTCTGCCAGAGAAACGTTTTCAACCACCGTGATAACAGGGGAGGACATAATTTTATCTACTGTAACGGTTACTGGATATCTGCCGGTAGCAATTTTTGATCGCATATCCGCATCAGTAATAATGCCCAAAGGGATAGTATTATCACATACGAGGATATTGTTTTTTAACGATTCGGTCATTATTTGAGCCACGTCTTTTACAATTGCTGTACTGGTCGTTTTTAAGGGAGCTGTATTATAGGCTAGCGATTGAAAATATTGCATTTCAGATTGCTGATCCGAATAGAATACATTATCAGAAATTAATTTTCCAATTAAATTTTCTTTATCTTTTGGATTTCGGGTGTTTACGGCAAAACTTTCTAATAAAAAGTTTAAAACTTCAGAATTATTAGCTACAAAAGGCCTGAAAGTAGCAATGGGAATAGCATAAACAATGCTTTCTTCTCTTGCTTTGGCCGTCATCATATAATTATTTTTGGCAAAAAAGGGACGCAGGCCAAAAATATCGCCTTCGGTACATTTATTTAATAGCGTTTCCTCAGCATCTGCTATGACCGATAAATTGATAACACCGGAAGCCACCACATAAAAACTGTCATGCAAAAGATCATTTATTTGAAATAATGTTTTGTGTTTTTCTAAATTTACAACGCGAATATTTGCTGCTATTTCAGATAATTCTTCAAAAGTTAAGTAGTTAAACGGTGGGTATGCTTTTAAAAAGTCAGCAATGTGCTCAGCAATTGAATTCATAATTTATGGAATAAATAAGTATCGATTGTAAAAATAACAAATTTAAAAATTATAACACCGCCATTATTGTGGCAAAACAATTAAATTATAAAATCCTTAATCTTTTCATAAAATAAGTATGGATTTAAAGGAATTAAAAGCTACTTGTTTTACTTTTATACGATAACTAAAACATTTTAAATCATGAAATTATTTAGAAAAATGCATTTTTCGTTTATTGCCTTATTAATTGTAAATTGTATAGCTGCTCAAGGAAAACCTACCAGCAGCAAAGAAGTAGCCACAGGGAAAATTAATGGTGCTACAATTACCCTCAATTATGGGAGTCCATCAGTCAACGGAAGAGAAATTTGGGGAAAATTAGTTCCGTTTAATAAAGTTTGGCGTGCCGGAGCAAATGACGCAACAACATTTGAAACAGATAAAGAGTTGACAATTGAAGGTACTAAATTGCCAGCCGGTAAATACTCTTTTTTTGTTATACCAAATGAAAAAGAATGCGTGCTTATTTTTAATAAAGAAGCCAAACAGTGGGGAGCATATAAGTATAAAGAAAAAGAAGACCAACTACGTATTACCGTTAAGCAAGAAGTTGCTGCTTCAGCTGCTGAAAAATTAGTTTATACGATCCGTGCTAATACTGTTGTTTTGAGCTGGGGCAATTGGAATATACCTTTTTCTGTAAAATAAAATGTGACTAAGTAATAACCATGGTATAATGTCGTATTTTAAAATCAGGATAAAATTATGTAACAATATGATTTAAAGCTATTTTACTTAAAGTTAATTCTTTTGACTTTACGACTTTTAAACTTTCGACTTACTTAAGTGTAACTAATCCCAATTAATTATTCCAGTCATGAAGTACCTGAGTTACCCTGGATTTCTATTTAATTACAAAAAAAATGATGTAATTCGTGGCATACTTTTTTAGAAATAATTTTTTAATAAATTTAGTACGATTTGCGGATTGTCACGAAATAAGTAATAACTATGGTATAATGTCGTATTTTAAAATCAGGATAAAATTATGTAATAATATGATTTAAAGCTGTTTTACTTAAAGTTAATTCTTTTGACTTTACGACTTTTAAACTTTCGACTTACTTAGAATTACTTTTAAATAGGAGGCTGTCTCAAAAAGACAGCCTCTTTTTTTTATAAAAAATTTTCTAAAATGTTTAAATTAAGTTTTTCTTAATGTAATTGAAACTGGTTACAGCAGATTCTATTGGATTTGGTTTGTAGTTAGATTCGTGTTCCAAAAAGAAACGTTTCAGTCCGGCACGTTCCGCCTGAGCAAAAATTCCCTTGAAATCTATTGTTCCTGTGCCAATTTCTGCATTCCAATCCGGATTTACTTTATCCATATCTTTTACGTGCCACATTTTGAAACGTCCCGGATATTTTTTGAATAATTCCAATGGATCATGTCCAGCACGAATTACCCAGTATAAATCCATTTCAAAATCAACCAAGTTTTTATCCGTTTCGTTTAATAAAATTTCATATCCATTCGTTGAACCGAATTTAGTAAATTCGAAATCGTGATTGTGATACGCTAATTTTAAACCTCCAGCTTTACAAAGCTCACCCACTTTATTAATTTGTAAGGCTAATTTTTTATAGGCATCACCAGTAGTTCCGCGCAATTCTGAAACGATGTAAGGTACTGTTACATATTCACTTCCTAAATAGTTGGCTGTTTCAACATAGGATTGTACAAGATCAGTTGAACCGTCTTTGATCATCGAATTAAAATCAAAATGATTACTCGTGGCTTTTAGACCATTATCATCTAATATTGATTTAAAATCGCGGACCGAAGTTCCAAAAAAGCCATTGTCTACTGAATAACCAAAAGTTTCTACTTCAGTAAATCCAGCTTTTCCAACTTGTGCTAAAACACCTTTAACATCTTTGGGTAACGTATCACGCAGTGTCCATAATTGAATCCCAATGGCTCTTTTTTTAGAGTCAAAAGCAAATGAAGGAGCAATTGCTAATGCACCTAATGCTAAACCAGCATTAATTAAAAATTCTCTTCTTTTTATCATGGGTTATTTTTTAGAGTAGTTAAATATCACAAATTGCTATGGCCTGTTTCAATGAAGCCAGTTTGTCCGGGTTTTTAGGTACAAATTCTTGACCCACAAATCCCTTAAAACCAGTTTTTGCAATTGCTTTCATAATTGCAGTGTAATTTAGTTCCTGAGTATCATCAATTTCATTTCGTCCCGGAACGCCGGCGGTATGATAATGTGTAATGTAGTGATGGTTGTCTCTTATGTTTCTAATCACATCTCCTTCATCAATTTGCATGTGATAAATATCGTAAAGCAATTTGAAATTCTCAGAGTTCAAACGTTTCGCTAATTCCACTCCCCAAGATGTTCGGTCACATTGGTAATCTTTATGATCAATTTTGCTGTTTAGTAATTCCATTACTAAAATCACATTATGCTTTTCAGCCAATGGAATTAGTTTTTGCAAACCAACAATACAATTGTTCCAACCTTCTTCATCTGTTTTGCCTCTTCGGCTTCCGCTAAAACAAATCAGATTTTTATAACCGGCTTTTGCCACCAGTGGAATCATTTCCATATAATTTTTCAAGAGTGTCTCATGAAATTTAATATCATTAAAACCATCCAATAAATTAATTTCTGCACCGTTGCACATTGTGGAAACAAGATCATATTTCTTCAATGTTGACCAATCTTTAGGACCTACTAAATCAATCCCGGTAATCCCTATCTTTTTGGATTCAATGCAAAGCGTATCTAAATCTATGTCATTAAAACACCACCGAGAAACGGAGTGATTTATATTTCCTTTCAATTTACCCAATGGTGTTGCTGTTTCCTTTTTTGGCATAGCCAAAGCAGAAAATCCAGCAGGAATTCCCATCGCAACTGTTCCGGCTACTATTCCTTTTATGGCAGATCTTCTATTTAAATTAGCACTCATTTTTAATTTTTATACAGCAGAAGTGGATTCTTCTCCTTTGTTTTTTTCATTAAATAAAAGTGCAAAAAGTAAGAATACAGCAAACGCAATTCCAGCAGGAATAATCCACACCATTTGCCAGTTTACAGCCCCATCTGCCATTTTATAATTGTCCGTTATCCATCCTGCAACTGCAAAACCAATTAACATACCAACTCCGTAAGTGGCTAAAGTTATTAAACCCTGAGCAGCACTTTTGTATTTTTCTCCCGCTTTTGAATTGGTGTAAATTTGACCCGAAACGAAAAAGAAATCATAACAGATACCGTGCAGCGCAATACCTATAATAAGCATAAAGCTTAAATCATTTCCATTGCCATAAGCGAATAAAACATAACGAATTGCCCATGCTAACATCCCGATTAAGATCGTTTTTTTGAAACCAAAACGGGTAAAAAATACAGGAATCAATAATAAGAATAATGCTTCGGATATTTGACCTATTGCCATTTTTCCAGTAGGATTTTCAACGCCTGATTCTGTCAAAAATGGATGTGCATTTTGGTAATAAAAGGCAAGAGGTATACAAATCAGGATTGACGATATAAAAAAGATGGCGAAGTTTTTATCTTTCAGCAATTTTAAAGCATCAAGACCTATGATATCTCCAATTTTTATTTTTTCTTCACTTACTTTTGGTGGTGTTTTTGGTAAAGAAAAACTGAATATACCTAAAATTAAAGCGGCTATTTCTGCTAAAAGGAAGGTGTTTTTAAGAAATCCTTGAGAAATTGCTTCCGCAGTATCCCAATGAAAAACAAAACTAATAGCTAATCCTGCAATAACCCATCCTATAGTTCCCCAAACTCTAATGTTGGCAAACTCTTTTTCCGGATCTTTCATTTGGTTAAAAGCTACTGAATTCACTAATGCTAATGTTGGCATGTATAAAATCATATAACTCAAAACGTAAGTATAAAACATTCCGACTTCTTCTGATTGATACATTTGATACATCAAAAATGCACCTGCGAGATGAAGTATTCCTAAAATTTTCTCCGCATTAAAATAACGGTCAGCGATCAAACCTATAATAAAAGGAGCAATAATTGCACCCCAAGATTGTGTAGAAAAAATGGCTGCAACAACTGGTCCTTCTGCATCTGAAAAATTAAATTTTAAAAATGTTCCCAATGTTACAAACCATGCGCCCCAGATAAAAAATTCTAGGAACATCATTATGGATAATTTAATTCGGATGGTACTATTCATTAGTCAGTGGTTTTTTATTTTTTGGTTTTGGTTGTTTTTTTATTTTTTAGAGATCAATTACATACCCGCTTCACATCCGGTTGTAATTTTCATAGTATTCCATTCTTTGATCATAATGTTTCTGAACCATACATTATCTCCATGATCTTGTAGTGCAATTTTACCTTTTTTGAATGCAGCAAAACCTGGCCAAGTAGCAAATTTACTTCCGGCTACCAATGTTTTAAAATTAGCATCCCAAAGCGTAGTTTCAACTACTTTTACGCCATTCAATAACATTGTCAGTTTTCCAAATTTACATACTATGTCAACAGAATTCCATTCTCCTACTGGTTTTACTGGTTCTGAGGTGCTTTTTATTAAATCATATAAATCACCTGAACGGTGTTTTTCAATTTTTCCGTCAGAATGACCGTCATTGTCCAATACTTGCATTTCCAGACCCGTTTCATAAGTATTTTTGAATTTTGTTAAATCCTCGTTTACATAAAAAATAATACCGCTATTGGCATTTTCCGCGACTTTCCATTCTAGTTTTAGATGAAAATTCTCGTATACTGCATTAGTTACCAAATCGCCTCCTTGACCGTTTTGGGCAGCTGTAGGATCAAAATGCAACACACCCTCTTCCGCTTTCCAACCGGAACCAGCTGTTGTTTTTCCGTAACTGTGCCATCCCGTTGTGGATTGTCCGTCAAATATGGATTTAAATCCTTTTGGTATGGGCGCTTGCTGTGCATTTGCGGTTTGAATCAGTATCATAACAAGTAATGAAGTACAAATATTTTTAATCATTTTTGAATTTTTGAATTAATAATTAATCTTGCTTATAAAGTTAAAGCTTTCCAACCTTGACGATAATCCCGTTTCACAAATTGGTTCACTTCATCAAAATTTGTAATTCTCATGGCATCATTATCCCATAATAATTTTGCGGAACGTCCTGGGTACACTTCTTCTCCAAGCTCTTCTCGCATCACATCGTATCCTCTGATCGCAAGATTTGCCATCAATAAAGCTTCAGTTAAAGGACCGGCAATTTCAAAAGGAGAACTTAATTCTTTTTTTCCATAACCAGCAATAGCGGCTTCAATCCACTGCTTGTAATGTCCTCCTGAACCATCGATCACTCTTGCATATTTTTGAGCAACTTGTAGATTTTCATTTTTGCTTAGAGGAAGCAAACGTGGATTTAAACCGTAGGTATCACACATCATTTTTCCTTTTGTTCCTGTGAATAAGGTACCATTTCCACCGTCTCCAAAAATTTCATTCGAACCTAATTCGGAAGGTCTTTCCGGCTGAATTCCACCATCCATCCAGTGTACTGCAACGTCACCGTTTGTTTTCTCCGTTTTTGGAAAAGTTAAGGTAACATGACTGGAGGGAGGACAACTCTCAGGAAAATATCCTCTTTGAAACTCATCTACATATACTGAACCTACACTACATTGAACATCTTTAGCATATTTTAAATTTAATACACTAAAAGGTGCTTCTAACAAGTGACAGCCCATATCGCCTAATGCACCTGTTCCATAATCCCACCAACCGCGCCAGTTAAAGGGCACTAATTTATTTACATACTCTTTGTAAGGAGCTGTTCCCAACCATAAATCCCAATCTAATTCTTTTGGAATATCCGCTTTATTAGCAGACCAAGGAATCCCTTGAGGCCAAACCGGACGGTCTGTCCAAGCATGAATCGTGTGAACATCGCCTATTAAACCTGCTTCATACCATTCTTTCATTATTCTGGTACCATCATTCGAGGCACCTTGATTTCCCATTTGGGTTACCACTTTATATTTTGTAGCAGCTTGTGTCAAAATTCGAGCTTCGTAAATATCATGTGCCATAGGTTTTTGAACATACACATGTTTTCCTAATTGCATAGCAGCAAGTGCTTGAATAGCATGATTATGATCTGGAGTTGAAACTGAAACGGCATCGAAATTTTTATGTTCTTTGTCTAACATTTCACGCCAATCGGTATAAAATTTAGCTTTAGGAAATGCATTTACACTTGCAGCTGCTCTTCTGGTATCTACATCACATAAAAACGATATATCCGCTTTTCCACTTCTGGCAAACATACTGACATCAAATTTACCTTGTCCACCAACACCAATACTGGCTATTGATAAACGATCACTTGGCGCAACAAATCCTCTTCCTAGAACGTGACGGGGAACAATCATAAAAGCTGCTGCAGCTATAGCGGTTGTTTTTATAAAATCACGACGGTTATTTGTAATTTTATCTTCTTCTTTTTGTTTCATTATTTTAATCCAGTTTAGTTTATAGCAAAAAATTGTGTAACATCATGATTTTATTTTCGACATTCTAGAATTATATTGACTCTTTAAAAGCGCCTTTTAATTTACTTTTTTAAGGATAAAATATACTTTGCCATAGAATTTGCCTCATTCTTTTTCAGTGAAGCATGCGCAGACATGGGAATTGAACCCCAAACCCCAGAGCCACCTTTTATTATTTTACCGGATAAATAGGCAACATTTTTATCATTTAAAGCATATTTTTTAGCAATGTCTAAGTAGGAGGGACCAATTAGTTTTTTGTCTAATTTATGACATCCGATGCAATCGGATTTAGCTATTAATTTTTCTCCTTCAGAGGTTTGAACAACAAGGTTTGATTGCGCAGTAGTTTCAATATATTTTTCTTCTGAATTATCATTAGAAAATGAGGTTAAACTAATTAGTGCAACCCCAAAAAAGAAATATTTTAATTTCATTTTATTGTATTTAAGTTTTTATAATCCTAAGTTTTTTTTGTTAAAAGCCAGATTTGTTTCTACTGCAGCAAAATCATCAAATGCTTTATCAGTAACTTTTATAATATGATTTTTTATAAATTCAGCACCTTCACGCGCTCCATCTTCCTGATTTTTAATGCAGCATTCCCATTCCATTACTGCCCATCCTTTGAAATCATATTGGGCTAGTTTGCTGAATATCGTTTTAAAATCAATCTGACCATCGCCTAGAGAACGATACCGTCCGGCACGATTTGCCCAGCTTTGGTAGCCTCCAAAAGTACCTTGCTTTCCTGTAGGATTAAACTCGGCATCCTTTACGTGAAATGCTTTAATCCGTTCATGATAAAAATCGATATATTGGATGTAATCTAATTGTTGTAAAACAAAATGCGATGGATCGTACAACAAGCAAGCTCTGGAGTGATTATTCACCGCTTTCAAAAACATTTCATAGGTTTCCCCATCAAATAAATCTTCTCCGGGATGAATTTCGTAACAAAGGTCAACACCATTTTGATCAAACTCATTTAAAATGGGCAACCAGCGTTTAGCCAATTCGGCAAAACCATCTTCCACTAAACCCGGAGGTCGTTGTGGCCAAGGATGAAAATACTGCCAAAGTAGAGAACCACTAAAAGTGGCATGTGCATTTAACCCTAAATTTTGAGATGCTTTAGCCGCATATTTCAATTGTTGCACAGCCCATTCTTGCCTTGCTTTAGGATTTCCATGTACATTTACTGGTGCAAATGCATCAAAAAAGTCATCATAAGCAGGATGAACAGCCACTAACTGCCCTTGTAAATGGGTTGATAATTCAGTGATTTCTAGTCCGTAAGAAGCAATTGTTCCTTTTAGTTCATCCGCATAGGTTTTACTTTCTGCCGCTTTTTGTAAATCAATAAAACGGGTATCTAATGTTGGCATTTGAATCCCTTTAAAGCCTAAATCAGCAGCCCATTTACAAATCCCATCTAAGGAATTAAAAGGAGCTTTATCATCAATAAACTGTGCTAAAAAGACCGCAGGCCCTTGAATTGTTGTCATAATATTTGGTATATAAGAGGTCTACGAATTCCTAATAAATTACAAAACGTAGGGAGTCCATTTTTTATCCGATTGTGATGATGCGACTACGTTATCTATAAATGCCATTCCTCTCACTCCATCTTCAACAGAAGGAAAGTCTAACATTTCAGGAGTAGGTGTTGTACCATCTAATTTGCAGTTGAGGGTTAAAGCAAAGTTGCGATAAATATTAGCAAATGCTTCTAAATAACCTTCTGGATGTCCGCCTGGAGTTCTACAATTGTGTGTTGCAAATGAAGATAAATGTGCATAATTGGATCCAGCTCTTAAAACCTGAGTTGGTTCATCTAACCACCTAACCGTTAAAGTGTTTGGATCATGTTGAAACCATTCGATTCCACCTTTTTCGCCATAAACTCTGATTTTTAAAGCGTTTTCTTCTCCAGCTGCTACTTGTGATGCTATTAAAACGCCTTTAGCACCATTGTCAAATTTCAATAGTACAGCTCCATCATCGTCCATTATGCGGCCTTCAACTAATGTGTTTAATTCTGCACAAACATCGGTAATTTTAGCTCCGGTGATATATTCGGCTAAATGAGAGGCGTGCGTACCAATATCTCCCATTACAGAACTTTTTCCGGATTTTTTAGGATCTGTTCGCCATGCAGCTTGTGCGTTTCCCTCTCTTTCGGATAGTGTACTTAACCATCCTTGGGGATATTCTACTAAAACTTTTCTAATTTTACCCAATTTTCCTTCGCTGACCATAGCTTTCGCTTGTTTGACCATTGGATACCCGGAGTACGTATGTGTTAAACAAAGTAGTAATCCTGTCTCTTCTACTTTTTGTTTCAATAGTTTTGCTTCTTCCAATGAAAAAGTCATTGGTTTTTCAATTACTACATTAAAACCATGCTCCAAAGCCATCATTGCAGGTGCAAAATGGGCAAAATTTGGAGTAACAATAGTAACAAAATCGATTCTTTCGTCAGCAGGTAAAGCCGCTTCCGCTTTAATCATTTCGTCATACGTTAAATATGTTCTTGATTCCGGAAGAAACAAGGCTTTACCAGATGCAATTGCGGTTTCTGGTTTTATACTTAATGCACCACACTTTAATTCAATTAGTCCATCCATATTGGCGGCTAAGCGGTGAATTGCACCTATAAAAGCATCTTGACCACCACCGACCATTCCCATTCTTAATTTTCTCATAATGATGAACCTAAATATTTCCTTTTTTTAATTCTTTTACTGCATAATCGCAGGCACGAGCCGTCAAAGCCATAAATGTTAATGATGGATTTTGACACGCAATAGAAGGCATACAAGAACCATCGGTAACAAATACATTACTAACTTCGTGCAATTGATTCCATTTATTTAAAACGGAATCCTTGGGGTCATTACCCATTCTGGCAGTACCCATTTCGTGTATAGCCATTCCAGGATAACAATCGTTATCATAGGTTTGCACATTTTTGATTCCAGATGCTTCCAGCATTTCTGCGGCATCATTCATCATATCTTCCCGCATTTTTGCTTCATTTTCTTTGTATTCACAATCAATAGCTAAAACTGGTTGTCCCCATTTGTCTTTTTTGCTATGATCGATGTACACTTTGTTTTCGTAATACGGCAGCATTTCTCCAAAACCACCTAATCCCATACTCCAGGAATCAGCAGGTAATGACATAGTCGATTTAAAGTTTTCACCAAAAGCCAATTCGGCAACTTCTTTATGCCAAGATCCTCTGCTGGCACCTCCTTGGTACCCAAAACCTCTTAAATAATCTCGTTTATCACCACCTACATTCTGATATCTTGGAATATAAATACCATTAGCTCTTCTTCCGTACGTGTATTTATCTTCAAAACCTTCAGCTGTTCCTTCTGCACCACAACGGAAATGATGGTCCATAAGATTATGGCCTAATTGTCCGCTGGCATTACCCATTCCATTCGGATGCGCTTCTGAAGTTGAATTTAATAAAAGGAATGTTGATCCTAAGGTGGATGCGTTTACAAAAACAATTTTAGCATAAAACTCCATGGTTTCATTTGTTTCTGCATCAATAACCATAACACCCTTTGCTTTTTTAGTGTCTTTATCATAAATAATATGATTCACAATAGAGTAGGGTCTCACGGTCAATCTATTGGTTGCCATTGCAGCAGGTAGTGTAGAAGATTGGGTGCTAAAATAGGCGCCAAATGGACAGCCTCGACTGCATAAATTTCTGTACTGACAGCTGCCACGCCCTTTGTGGGGTACAGTTAAGTTAGCAGTACGACCAATTGTAAGAATACGGGTTTTATTATAATGTTTTTCTAATCTTTCTTTAACTGATTTTTCAACACAATTTAAATCCATTGGAGGCAAAAATTTACCATCCGGTAATAGGGGCCAATTTTCAGCTTGCCCACTTATTCCTGCGAATTTCTCTACATAATCATACCACTTGGTAAGGTCTTTATATCGAATAGGCCAGTCATTTCCATGACCATCTTTGGCATTATCTTCAAAATTATGGTCACTAAAACGGTAACTTTGACGGCCCCACATTAAAGATTTTCCACCCACATGAAATCCTCTGTACCAATCAAAACGTTTGTCTTCTGTATAGGGACATTCCAAGTCATTCACCCACCATTTTTCGGTAGCTTCATTGTATGGATAATCTCTTGTTTGAACAGGATGGGTTCTTTTTTGTTCTTCGGTAAGCTTGCCAGCGCGTTCAAATTCCCATGGTGCTTTCATGGCCGATTCATAATCTTTGATGTGCTCAATATTCATTCCGCGTTCTAACATCAAAACTTTTAATCCTTTTTCGGTAAGTTCTTTTGCAGCCCAACCACCACTAATTCCAGATCCTACAACAATAGCATCATACGTATTTTCCTCTTTCAAATTGGTATTTATATTCACGGGTAGTATTTTTTATTTAATAAAATAGTTTATAACAAAAGGTTCTAGTAACAATTAGTTGGTTGCCCAAGCTTTTTGTCCGGGTTTGTAGTCTGCACTACCATCGTAGCGTCCCGGAACTGGAAGGTATTCGCGTGCTTGTGTACAACCTATTTCTGAAGAATAATAGCCAAGAAGAGTTAAATCTCTAGCAATCAAAAAGAATGAAGGTGCTTTATCAGTTGCAATTGCCTCATCTCGTAATGAAGTCATTAATTGCTGACGCTCTTCAACTGACATTGATAAGAAATTCTTATTGAAATCTTTAACGCATTTTGCTTGCATTTCCTGCATCCCGGAAGCAAAAATTTCTTGCATTTTTGCAGGATAACATTCTCTAATAATCATTGGAATAAAAGCACCCAATCCTGCAGCTTTTGCTCCTGCCGAAGAGGCTGTAGTAGGTATAATGATATCGGCAAATTCAGCCAAAATTTCTTCATCTGCAGCAGAAAAAGACACGCTATTTTTTTCTTTTTCAGGCAAAGTAAAACTTTCAAATAAAACGCCCATTGTTGTTGCTGAGATTGCGCTTCCCATCAAAAATGCAACGCTTTTAAGTGCTTCTCTTCTATTCATTTGCTAATTATTAAAATTATTGATTCTTCTTAATTTATTATAACATTACAATAATAAAGAAAAAAAAAACAGGTTAATTTTTTTTATGTTAAAATATTGAATAATTCCATATTTTTCAAATTATTAAGGGAATCACTTTCAAAAATTCATTAAACAGCAGTTGGAATCAATTAAATCAAGAAAAAAAAAATGTTTGAAGAAGCAAAAAAGAATAAAAAACGATTTTTAAATTATTTTTAATGTAAAATTAACAAGGTTTTAATTATAAAATATAACTGTATTTTCTTTTCACACCATTTCAATGTGTTAAAATGACGGTATTACTTAAATAACCATTCAAATAATCTACTATATATTTCCTGTTTTGTAGTAAAAAAGAAGTTTTTATATTTTAAAAATAGGAAGTAATTTAAATGTGCAACCCGCTAAAAAATGGAATTTTTTGAATGTTACAAAATGGAAGTATTATCTACCTTTCAAATAAACCTAAAGTGCCACCAACCCAATCTTTATCTTTATTGAATTTCACGCCAATCATCTCGCCACGGCTTAAGCGGACTAAGTTGCAGAGTAGAGTAGGTACGGCATCACCTTTTTTCCAAACACACAAGATTCGGACTTCAGCTTTTACTTTCCCTTCAGGAGCGTGTACAATAGGAAGATAATTTACTTTTTTTTGAAGAATATATAATTCTTTATCTACAACGGCTTCAATATCTTTTTTTGTGACATGAAAAATAACGCCCGTTCCTGAAAAAGAAAAAAGCGGTTTCAAAACATAGTTTTCTAAATCCTGAGGAATTACTGCCAAGTCACTCAATAGTGTCGTTTCAATACAATATTTTCCTTTTAAGAAAGGTAAAATAAATTTACTGATTCTGAAAAACCAGTTAGGATGTCCCGCCCATTCCACATCCAAATCATCTGAAAAACTAAAATTAAGTCTTAAATCTGTTCTCAAATCCAATTCATCAAAAATAACCCGATTGTAAATTCTTTTTACCAATATTTCATTGCCTGTTGCATTTTTGTAAAACAGTTGTTTTCCTTTTTTTATGAGTTCAGTAACACAAACTATAGGGATGCCAATGTCTCTTTTGCAGTAATAAAAATCAATCTTGGTATTTTGTTTTTCGGGTTCTATTTCAAGAAGAATAACATTTTCTTTTGGATGATAGTTGCAAATCACTTCTTCTAAAATAGTAAGATATTCCTGTGGTTCAATAGCATTAATAAATGGAGTTAATTCGTTAAGAAATGGATAATGATTTTTAAATTTTTCGTACAAATGCATTTGATAATTGTACAAAGAGGGGAATCCCTGTACTTCAATTAGTTTTGGAATAAGTACTCCGTCTTCTTCACAAATTCCAAAATCAATTGCTAAAAAGGTAGTATGTTCATCCTCATTAGGAACAGTATTATTTAGCTCTAATGATTTATTTGTAAGTGATTTAAAGTCGTTTTTCTGAATGAAAGCTATAACATCATTACAGCCTTCAATCAATTGTGCTTTAAGCTCCTTCGAAATAAAAAAGGGGGTTTCGCCTAACCGGAAAGTAGGCAGGTAATTAAAATCGGAAGCAATATCATCTTTGAATTCCTGATATTTTTTTTCTGTAAATTGAGTATTAAATAACTTCCGATATTTTGAAATCATTTTGAAATCGTATTAATTAGAAAGTGTCTTCTTTGTTTTTAGCAAGTCATTAATTGCTATTCGAAGGAAATTAGGAATCAAAGTTTCATTAGTTCTGTATATTTTATCATCATCTAATAAATCCTCCAGCATGTTTCTGAACTTCTTTTTTCCTTTCATATTCTTAATCTTTTCCTTTGCTTCTTTATTTCTTAAATGAGAAACAAAACTAATGGGATCCGCTTCCGGGTGAAATTGAGTACCCACAAAATAATCGGTAAAACGCACGGCCATAATTGCGCGTTCGTATTGTACATGATCCCTAATTTTCTCTAATGAAATAATTTTGGCTCCTTTTTTCGCAAAAATACTTAACTTGGGTTGAACCACTTGATAGTCTCTGGAATCTATCGCATAAAAAGGGTCTCCTAATCCCTCGAACAAGGGATCCACAAGTCCTTCTTTGGTTTTATGAATGGTCATCACCCCAAAAGAAGTGTCATTTCGTTTGGTAACCGTAGCCAATCCAAAATGCAAACACGCCATTTGAAAAGAATGACAAATGAACAAAACATGTTTTTTAATACTATTTTCAGTATTCCATTTATTCAAGGAATCGATAAATTCATAGTATTTTACATCCCAGTTTCCATCACCACTTAAGGGATTTCCGGGTCCTCCAGTTGAAATATAAATGTCAAATTTATTCTTGTCCGGCAATTCACATTTTACCCGAACATCAAATATTTCAAAACTAACAACGGGACTAAACCTATTGACAACATCAATAATACATCGCATTCCCTGGTTGGGTTCACCATTGTACATGTCCAGAAGGGCTATTTTTATAATTTTATTAGACATACTTTTTTTTAAAAAACAATGAACAAAGGTACTTTATATTTTATAATCCTTTCGTAAATTCTCCTGTTATGAAGTCAACCACACAGGAAAGATCGCCCGTTTCTTGAAAAATAGCCAGTTGCTTATCAGCACCGGTACCGTTTTTTAAAATTTCATGGACATAATTTATATCAGCACGACTTCCTAATTCATCCACCACATCATCAATGAAATCAAGCAGTTCCAGAATAAGCATTTTTGTTTCTACTTCTTTTTGCAAACCAAAATCGATCATACTATTCTCAATTCCGTAACGTGCCGCCCGAAATTTATTTTCTTTTATCAAAGCCAGTCGATACACATTAAAGCTAGTATTGTTCATGTTCAATTTGTAGAGTTTAGCTACAATTGCCTGAATAATAGCAACAATGCAAATGGTTTCATCCACTGTCAATGACATATCACAAATCCTGAATTCAATCGTATTGTAAAAAGGATGCAACCGTAAATCCCACCAGATTTTCTTTGGATTATCGATGCAATTAGTCTTTATTAATGTATCCAAATAATTCTCATACGAACTCACCGAATCAAAATATTCCGGCAAACCTGTCCTTGGAAACTTGTCAAAAACTTTCGTTCTAAAGGACTTATAACCTGTTTTTCTTCCCTCCCAAAAAGGAGAGTTCGTTGAAAGCGCAAAAATATGCGGCAAAAAATATGTGGCCTGATTCATTAATTGCAAGCCAATCTCCCGATTTTCAATTCCTACATGACAATGCATTCCAAAAATTAAATTTGAACGCGCTGCATCTTGCAATTCATTGACAATATCGTGATAGCGAGGATCATCAGTTATCGGTTGATCCTGCCATTTCGAGAAAGGATGCGTCCCGGCACCACCCACAATAAGATCTTGTTTGTCCGCTAATTCAACGATTTTAGAACGTAAAAACCGAATCTCATTTTTGGCATCATTCACATTATTGCAAATATTGGTACCCACTTCGACCACAGATTGATGCATTTCAGCCTTTACCTGCTCATTCAAAATGATCTTCGCACCATCTACAATTTTGGATAAATGCGACCGTAAATCTCTGGTTACAGGATCTATAATTTGATATTCTTCTTCTACACCGAGGGTGAAAACAGGTAATTTCTTTAACATAATTATTGTTTTAGTGTTCAGTCGCAGTCAAAGTTTACAGTCTGTTTACTGAATACTGTGACTGAAAACTATTTTACTGCATCTTTCATAAATGTTCCCCAAGTCAAATTCATCTTTCCGGATTTCTGTTTTTTTGCAGCAGCAATTGCCATTTTTGCAGCTTCCTCTACAACCCACTCAAAGTTTTCTGCACCTACCGAAGTTAATTCAGCATCTGGTGCTGGATTTCCAAAATCTATCGCATAGGGAATACCATCACGGACTGCAAATTCAACCGTATTAAAATCATAACCCAATCCTTTGCAAAGACGTAAAGTATAATCCTTAATAGTAGCTAATAATTTTTTATCCACAGGCGGCCCATCAAGTACATAACGCAAATGATGCGGATTTCTGGGTTCGTATTGCATAATCCTAACGGCTTTGCAACCCAAACAATAGACTCTGAAATACTCTGTAAAAACAATTTCTTCCTGTAGCATCATCACCAGTTGCCCCGTTTCCTTATGTTTCTCCCAAAATTCTTCGACATTTTCTAATCGATACACATTTTTCCAGCCACCTCCGGCATAGGGTTTCATATAAGCTGGAAAACCAATATAATGAAAAATTTCTTCCCAATCCATTGGGTATTTTAGGTTTCGGAATGATTTTCCAGTCGTATCCGTAGGATGTTCCGCCGATGGGAGAAGTACCGTATTAGGTAACGGAACTCCCAAAGTATCGGCCAATGAATTATTAAAAAATTTATCATCAGCACTCCACCAAAAAGGATTGTTGATCACATTCGTCCCTGTTAAAGCAGCATTTTTCAAATATGCACGATAGAAAGGGACATCTTGCGAAATGCGATCAATAATTACGGCATATTCTCCGTCTTGATTTTGAACTACTTTATCAATAACCACAGCTTCAGCTATGATTTCTTTTTCGTTTTTTGAATTGACACGATCTATGAAGGCTTGTGGAAATGTATCTTCCATTCCAAATAAAATTCCAATTTTTTTCATCTTGATATGTTTATAATTTTAAAAAAATTTTATTCTGGATAAATAATGTGGAAACATTTCGGTCCATACCGGCCAGTCGTGTTTTCGTTCCTGACGAATATCCAACCAATGATGAATGTTTCTATCGCTCAACACTTTACTTAGTTTTAAATTTGCATCAAAACAAATATCCCAATTAGACGTCCCAAGCACAATATCCATTTTCCATAATTCCGGATCATTAAGTCCATGTAAATAATCTTCCGGGCTGTTGTAAAACACATCATCGTCATGAAAACCATCCATAAAACTCTTGATATTAAAAGCGCCACTCATAGAAAACAAATGACTTACATAACCAGGATGTCTAAAAGCAAAATTTGCCGCATGATACCCGCCAAAACTGCAACCGGCAAGAGCCACTCTGCCTGAGGAGGTATTGTTCTTTATTTTTTCAACGATTTCGTGACAAATCATTTTATCGTACCTGACGTGGTTTTCTATACGATTTATAGGATATATATTTTTATTGTAAAAACTGTCTTTATCAATGCTATCAGGACAAAATATTTGGATCAAACCTTGTTCCAGATACCATTTTGCAGAATCAATCAATCCCATATCTTTATTTTCATGGTAACTCCCCATAGAAGTAGGAAATACAATTACAGGATATCCGGCATGTCCAAAAACCAACATTTCTATCGCTCTATTTAAATTAGGGGAATGCCATTTGAAATACTCTTCCTTCATGAAATTAGTTTTAACAATTATAATGAAAAAAATAACACAAAAATCAGATAAAATTATACTTAACCCATATTTATTATAAAAAAGATTAGGATTAATAAATTGGATCTAAATGGTAAAATTTGGATGAATAAAGAGCCGTTTTTTAAATTATAAACAACAAGGCAACGTGTTTTAAAAGCTCTATATTTTTAATTATAAGGTTTTTAGACCTAAAATAAGCCTTAGGATCTTTCCTATAATTACTATTTGATTAGAGAACCCTAAATTTCTAAAATAAGGAAGAAATAGCGCTAGTTGCTTTTATTAATTTCATACAGTGATACATGACTTTTTAATCGTTCTACAAGCATGCTCATCATTCTTTTATTGATATTGGAGGAGTTTTGTACATAAGCAGCATATTCATCGGCTGTAAATAAACCAATGATCATTCCTTTCAGAGAATTTCTAAACTTGATGTCTTTCTGGATTGCATTTTCCATGACGGATACTTTTTTATCAAGTGTATAACTGTAGAAATCAATTTTATTTTTGTTGACATAATTGAGGAAGGATGCTGCAAATAAGTCATTTTGCAACTTTAGAATGGGGCGTAACACCTCATTTTGAAATGATTCTTCTGTTGTGGATTGTGTGGTTACGGAACCTATTGTTTGTCCTCGGAATTCTTTTAAAAAAGTATCGCGTTCGTTCATGATTTTTTCTTTAAAAATAGAGAAAATAGCCGTAAGAAAAGTTTAATTTTACATTTATAAAGAAAAAATATGAAATTTCACACTAGAAAATGGGTAAAACCCGAAGATCTAAATCCTAACGGAACTTTATTTGGCGGTAAATTATTAGCTTGGATTGATGAAGAATTGGCTTTGTATACCATAATTCAATTAGAAAATACCAGAATCGTAACCAAATACATGTCGGAAATCAATTTTCGAAGTTCGGCCAGACAAGGTGATATTGTCGAAATTGGAATTGATGTTTTAAAATTTGGCACAACCTCACTCACGCTGAAATGCGAGGCACGAAATATGATGACACGCGAGACAATCATTACAATTGATCACACCACAATGGTTAACTTAGATGCGGATGGAAAACCTAAGGCACATGGAAAAACAGCAATTGAATATGTGAAAAACAGATTATTAATTTGATACGAAGTGCATTTATACTTTTTAAGTAAAAAAATTAAACCTGAGATTCACTTTCTGCAGTTGTTTCAAAAATTTCTAAATCAAAATATTTTATGGAAGCAATGATGTGATCAAATATATCCGACATGATGTATTCATAGTTTTCAAATCGCTTGTCATGTGAAAACGCATAAACCTCAAGCGGTACACCATGGGAAGTTGATTGTAACTGACGGCAAAGCATCAACATGTCTTTGTTTAATCCTGGATAATTGAACAGGTATTCCGTGATGTATTTTCGAAATAAACCTAAGTTTGTCAAATTTCGCCCATTAATAGCAATGGATTTGTCAATTTTATGTTTAGAATTATAGTCGTCTATTTCTAATTTTCGACTGTCAATATAATCCGATATTAGATGAATTTTTTTTAAATCATTTAATTCTGCTTCCTCTAAAAACCGAATGCTGCTTGTTTTTATCAGAATGTGTCTTTTGATGCGTCGGCCATCTGAATTCAGCATTCCGCGCCAGTTTTGAAACGAATCTGAACTCAAACTATAGGTTGGAATTGTGGTTGTGGTATTATCGAAATTTCGAACTTTTACCGTTGCCAGATTGATCTCGATGACATCTCCATCGGCACCAAATTTATCCATCGTAATCCAGTCGCCAATTCGAACCATATCGTTTATGGATACTTGAACACTAGATACAAAACCTAAAATGGTATCTCGGAATATTAATATGATTACCGCTGAAACGGCTCCTAAAATAGTTAAAAGCTCTTTTTTATCAATCTCAAATAATTTTGAAATGATTAATGTAATTCCAATTACCCACAACATAATCATGATTACCTGAATGAAACTGTCAATAGGTTTGTCGCTGTATCTTGGTTTTAGTTTTAAATAATCACGTAACGCATTGAAAATAGTTCGTATAATCCATAAAATCAGAATGATGATGTAGATTCCAACCAATTTCCCAAAAAAGCCTTCCCAATATTCAAATCGATCTAAAATTATTGGAACAGATTTGTAAATAAACAATAGTGGAATTAAATGTGCAATGTATTTAGCCGTTTTGTTAGTTACCAGCAAATCATCAAATTTGGTTTTGGTTTTTTGGGCAATAACGGCCATAATAGTAACTAAAACAAGTCTAAAAATTACGTAGATGACATACGCCAATACACACAAAACAATAATGTTCAGCACCAAGCTAAAATAAGAAGCCAGACTGTTCCCTAAGCCCCATTTCCTGAGTACTAGATATAGAAAAGTGAATATTTTTTCTATTAATTTATACATTTCGCAAGTATTTCTTTTCTATGTAAAAAGTCCCAAAAGGAGGAATTGACGCAATACAAATGATAAAATACTTTTTAAAATTCCACTTTTCACTAAACTTTAAAATTGTTGCCAAGATAATGTAAGCAGTAAATAATACGCCGTGAGCCATTCCAATGTGTTTGACATAAATAGGATCATTAAAAATGTATTTCATTGGCATAGCAAAGAAAAATAACAATAAGGCGGATATACCTTCTACTATTGCTGTAACCTTAAAAATCTTAAGCATTTATTTTTTTTTAAGTGATAATTGACAAAATTAAGGATTATCATTGATTTACCACGCATTGATTCCTAAAGTAAATTACTTTTGTAATCTTAAACTTTGATAATGAGCAAACGCGATTTAAAAAAATATGTAGCCGAATTGAATAAAGAACAACTCGAAGAGCAAATACTCGAATTGTACGAGAAATTCAGTTCTGTAAAAGTCTATTATGATTTTGTTTTTAATCCAAAAGAAGAAACGCTTTTGAAGGAATGCAAACTCAAAATTTCCAATGAATATTATCCTCTGAAAAAATCCGGAAGGCGTAGCAAACCTAAAACGAGGCGTTCCGTTGCCCAAAAATACATTAAGCACTTTACGCTTTTGGGAGTAGATCCTTTTGTAATTGCGGATGTAATGCTTTACAATATTGAAATAGCACAAACATTCTCATCAGAACAGGATATAAAGCAAGAATTATTTTTCAAAAGCATGTACAATTCCTTTCAGCAAGCCGTTGTTTTCTTGATTGCAAATGGAATACTTACTGATTTTAAACCCAGAATTAGTGCCATACACACTGAAACTATTTTGCAAAAATGGTACAATGAACCAGAATTTAATGCCATTTTAGAACGATTAGAATATTAAATCCTCACATAATTCAAATTTATTTAATCATTCCGTTTATTTTTAATAAAAATTGATACTTAAACTGTTTTTTAGGCGTATTTTTGCAAAAACCCAACAATAAGCAATGTCCCAAAACACTTTAGAAATAGAAATAGAAGACAAAAAAGAACTTTATGCGTACCAAAAAGGCGATATAGATGCCATCTTTGAGCGCATTGATAATGCACCGCCACAACACCATTTGTTATACCAATTGCCCACCGGTGGTGGAAAAACAGTGGTTTTTTCTGAAATTGTGCGCCGTTATTTATCGCAACATGATAAAAAAGTAGTTGTTTTGACCCACAGAATTGAGTTGTGCAAGCAAACCTCAAAAATGTTGAAAGGTTTTGATGTGAAAAACAAAATTATCAACAGTAAAGTAAAAGAACTTCCGGATCAAAACGATTATTCCTGTTTTGTAGCCATGGTGGAAACTTTAAAAAACCGAATCAACGATGAAAAACTGCATTTAGATAATGTAGGATTGGTAATCATTGATGAGGCACATTACAATTCCTTTCGTAAATTATTGAGCTCTTTCAAAAATGCTTTTATTTTAGGGGTAACCGCAACACCTTTAAGCTCAAATATCAAATTGCCAATGCATGAAAGCTACGATGAATTAATCGTAGGAGACACCATTAGTTCCTTGATTACAAATGGCTTTCTGGCCAAAGCAGTTACCTATAGCTATGATGTGGGTCTGACCTCCCTGAAAGTAGGGATCAATGGCGATTATACCGTAAAATCATCTGATGATTTGTACACCAATATGGCCATGCAGGAAAAGTTATTGCATGCCTACACGGAGAAATCATTAGGCAAGAAAACCTTGATTTTCAATAACGGAATCAACACCTCCTTATATGTATACGAAACGTTTAGAGAAGCCGGTTATGCCATTCGCCATTTAGACAACACCAGTAATAACGAGGAAAGAAAAGATATTTTACATTGGTTCAAGCATACACCTGATGCCATATTGACATCAGTGGGAATTCTTACTACCGGTTTTGATGAGCCTACCGTAGAGACCATAATCCTGAACAGAGCAACAAAATCGTTGACCTTATATTACCAAATGATCGGTCGTGGTTCCAGAAAATTACCTAACAAAGACATTTTCAATGTGATCGATTTAGGGAATAACGCCGCCCGATTTGGCCTGTGGAGTGAGCCGGTAAACTGGCAGCATATCTTTAAATCTCCGGAGTTTTACCTGGAAAACTTACGAGACGATACAGAAATAGAATTGTATTTTAAATACAGCATGCCACCGGAATTACGCGCTAAATTTACTAAAACAGAAGTAGTAACCTTTGATGTGGATGAAGAACACAAACTCATTATCAAACAAAATTTACGTTCCAAAGTAGTGCTAGAAAAATCCCTAGAGCAACATGCCGCCATGTGTGTGGATAATTCTGAAACCTTACAAGAAGCAAAAGCGCTGGGAAAAGAACTGGATGATGACATTGATTGTCGCATCAAGCGCTATTCAAAATGTTTGAGCCAGTGCAGTAAAAATTACCGCGAATGGCTAGTAGATGATTACAAATTGAAACTGGTATTATTGACCGGGAAAAAATACCGGGAAAAAATCATGAACGAACCGGATGAAGAGTAATATTTATTTTTCAAGGAGCTAATCCCGCTATTCGTTTCAATCTTTTATTTTTAAAGAAAAAATAAAAGGATTTTCACTGCTATCGGGGCTAAAATTACCGTTACAAAACAACTATTTTTTATAAAATATAAAATTCAAAAAAAATGCCAAAACAATTCTCTGATTTAGGAATTTCAGCACCAATAGTAAAAGCGATTACCGAATTGAAAATTGTTGTACCAACAGAAATTCAGCTAAAAACGATTCCGTTACTTTTGTCAAATACAACGGATATAGTTGGACTTGCTAAAACCGGTACCGGAAAAACAGCTGCTTTTGGATTGCCAATTTTACAATTAATAGATGTAAAATCACCTTTGATTCAAGCAGTAATTCTTGCGCCAACTCGGGAATTAGGCCAACAAATATTTAAAAATTTAGAGTCTTTTGCCACCTTTTTGCCTGAAGTTTCCATTGCAGCAACATGCGGAGGAATTCCAATCAAACCGCAAATAGAACGCCTTGCAACACCTACACATATTGTAGTGGCAACGCCCGGAAGATTAATTGATTTAATTCAGCGCAAAGCCATAAACTTAAAAGAAACCAGATTCCTCGTGCTCGATGAAGCCGATGAAATGGTGACTATATTAAAAGAAGGCTTAGATGAAATTATTGCTGAATTGCCAGCAGCGCATAAGACTTTTTTATTCTCGGCCACCATGCCCGGAAGCATAAAACAATTGATTCAAAACTATTTGAATAAAAACGTGGTACATGTCAGTGCCAATATGGAAACAGTAGGTAATCAAGGAATTGATCATCAATACATTGTGGTAAATCCTATTGAAAAACTGGACGTTTTGATGCATTTTCTGAATTCTAAAGAGGGTGAACGCGGTATCATTTTTTGTAAAACAAAAGCAGCAGTCAATAAATTAGCTAAAAACTTGGCTATCAATAGGTTTTCTTCTGGTGCATTACACGGAAGTTTATCGCAGGGAATTAGAGACCGAATCATGGAGCAATTCCGCGAAGGACATATCAATATATTAGTCGCAACAGATTTAGCAGCAAGAGGAATTGATGTAAAAGAAATTTCTTATGTAGTCAATTATCATTTGCCTGATGTGTATGAAGCATACGTACATCGTAGCGGTAGAACTGCAAGAGCAGGAGCAAAGGGACTTTCATTGACGGTATTGCAGCCGGAAGAAGTAGTTGAAATTGCTGAATTCGAAAAAGAATTGGGAATACAATTCAAAGAATTCAAAAAACCAACTCTTGCCAGTATTGAAGAAAATAATACGTTGTTATGGGCGAAGCAAATCTTCAAGACAAAACCCAATCATGACATCGCTACAGAATTAAAAGATAAAATAAAAACAGTTTTTCATCATTTGACGAAAGACGAACTAATAGAAAAGGTCCTGGCCAATCACTTGCTTCAAGCAAAAAATGAAGTCCTTTCAAAAACGGAGAAACCAATAAAAAAACAAAAAAGAATGAATTAATTCATTCTTTTTCATAAACTGTTAATGAGCTATTACAATTTCAT
Source organism: Flavobacterium sp. LB2P53 (assembly GCF_003970305.1). Classification (NCBI taxonomy): domain Bacteria; kingdom Pseudomonadati; phylum Bacteroidota; class Flavobacteriia; order Flavobacteriales; family Flavobacteriaceae; genus Flavobacterium; species Flavobacterium sp. LB2P53. Next base: position 265,185 of record NZ_RYDG01000003.1, on the reverse strand, counting down.
CACCTGAAGTTGTAATGGTTTTTTTTATGTTTCGTTTTCCGATAATTAAAATAATCAATGCCAGTATTGTTGATGTTGTCATAATCAAAACCATTGGTAACATAGAGCTTTTTACAAAAACACCAACCGCAAAAGAGGCCAAAGCACCTAATCCCAATTGAATCGCACCCATCAAGGCAGACGCGCTTCCTGCATTTCTTGAAAAAGGAGCAAGAGTCAGTCCTGCTGTATTAGGATTAGAGATTCCTAAACACGCCAAGAATAAAAACAGCATGGCAATTGTTTCATACAAACCTAAAAGATCATTGATTGCTAATGTCAGAAATAAAACACTGATTACCGACTGTGTAATTAAGGCCCCAAAAATCATTTGTTCACTGGTAAATTTCCGTAATAAAAAAGAATTAAGCTGACTGGCGCTTATAAAACTCAAAGACATAAAGGCAAAAATCCAGCCATACGTTGTACCATCTACTTTGAAAATATCCATAAATAAAATAGGAGAGGCTGCTACATACGTGAATAAACCAGAAAAAGCGATTGCTCCTGTAAACGCATAGGTGTAAAATTGAGGCACTTTAACAATGCGTATAAAATTAGAAATAATTGGTTTTGGCTTTAATGAAATAGAAGTGTCCGGTTTGAAAGTATTAGGCAAAACAATTTGAGCCGCTACAAGAATTACAATTCCCATGCACATCAGTATAAAAAATACAGTATGCCAACCGTAATAAGTAGTAACATAACCGCCTACAGTGGGTGCCAGCATTGGTGAAAGCCCTACAACCAACATCAATAAAGAAAAGACTTTAGGTATCTCTTTTACAGGAAATAAATCCCGAACCATTGACACTGAGGCTACCGTAGCAGCACAGCTCCCAACAGCCTGAATGAATCTCAGCCCTATAAAAGTATCAATATCAGTGACAAATGCGCAGCCCAAAGAGGCTAATATGTAAACCAATAATCCAATAAAGAGCGGTTTTTTTCGGCCAAAACGATCTAATAACGGACCATAAAGTAATTGTCCAGCAGAAATTCCAATAAAATAACTGGATAATGTCATGGACACATTGGCAACAGAAGTATTCAAATCTTTAGCAATTCCGGCAAAACCAGGTAAATACATATCAATTGAAAATGGGCCAAGTGCGGTAAGAGAACCTAAAATGAGGATTAATTTAATGTATTTTTTTTTGTTCATTTCGGTATTATTCATTGAAGTCGCAATTTTTAATTTTTTGCAAAGGTAAATAATTAAGATGCGAATCAAACCACTTTGCACACTAATGTGATCTATGATAATGGACAAAGAGCTGCTAAATAAAATAAATTTAGCACTGTCATTGACCAGTAATGTGATAAAAGCAGAGTCAATACAATTTCTATAATTATACTTTAAAAACCAGCAATACTCCTGATAGAAATAATAGTCCTAAAATGATTCTTTTTATAAGCGCTTCATTAAGTTTTAAATAGACTTTTTTGCCCAAAAATAAAGCAAGAATAAGAAAAGGCACAACATAGAGGGAATTGTAAATTTGGTTCATAGTAATCACGCCACCTAAAACCAAAACAGGCATTCGCATCAGCGTAACCAGGCCTAAAGTACCAAACATGGTAGCCCTAAATGTCTTTATATCGTTAGTTTCATTCTGAACAATTATTACATATAAAGGACCTCCGGTAGAAAATAAACCAGAGAAGAAACCTCCTAGAAAACCCAAAAAGTGTTTCGTTTTTTTTAAAATCACTACTTTTTTTTTGACACGAAGACTATTTAATACAAATAGGATAATAAAAACACCCAACGCCTGCTTTAAGATCAGAGGTTTTCCATAAACTAGAACCACTATTCCGGTAAGCACTCCAAAAAAGGAAGAAAAAGCAATTTTTTTTAATAAGCTTTTGTCTATATGTTCCCATTCTTTATACACATAAATAGGAGAGGAGACCAAATAAAAAATAGAAAGATACGAAACTGCTTCAGATAAAGGCATGACTAACAACAAGAAAGGTAAAGCTATTAAAGCACCGCCGAAACCGATCATAGTTTGAATAAAAAATCCTGTGAAAATTCCAATTGTAAGTAGTAATAAAGTGTTATCCATGGTTCAAAAGTACTATTAGCACTATAAATATCTAAATTTAATCCATCAATAAACAAGTAATTTTCCGTTAAAAAGTTGTAATTTTAAGCATTTAAAACTTTTTTAATGGTTGATACTCTAGATTTAAAAATAATAAAGCAATTAGAAATAAACTCAAGAGCTTCCTATGTAGAAATTGGGAAACAAATTGGACTTTCACCTTCTTCCGTAAGAGAACGCATTCAAAAACTGGAGGATGCTGCTATTATACAGGGATATAAACTTCAGCTGAACAACCAAAAACTGGGATTTGGATTAGAGGTTTTTATTCTGTTCAAGTTATTTAGTGGAAAACTACAGCTGTTTTGTGATCAGCTGAAAGATTTTCCAGAGATAAATGAGGTTTTTAGAATTACTGGACCCCAAAACATTATTATGAACGTCGTTCTAGTTGATCAAATGCACCTACAACAATTTATTGATCGGCTTTTAGTTTATGGAGAGCCTACAACTCACTTGATTTTATCTGATTTAAATAAATAATATAGGATCGTCTGTTTCTTAAATCAAAAATTATTCCGTTACTATTAATAGTTTAGTTTTACGTTAGCTGCCAAAACCAAGGTAAAGCGTCGTAACACAAAGAAATACTTTAAAACCATTAAAATGGCCTATATTTAGATTAAAACAGCATAAATTATAACAAAATAATGTGATTTTAAGCTTTTGAGACGTATTTCTCTGAAATCGGAAATGGTGTCAGCCAATCGTAAAATTATTTATAGCAAAAGACTGTAAAAATGAATATCCTTCATGTTAAATAATTTAAGGAAGGATTGTAATCGTTTAATGTAACTAAACAGTGTAATTTTTTTGTCTAAATGTAGTGTGTCTTTTTTGCGCTATAATTTATAGTATGGAATATAATACGTCCAACAAGTTGTTAACAACTTTATCAACAAAAAACATAAACTGCAGTTTTCAGAAACGCAAAAAAAATAAAGAACATAAAAAAACCCCGTTTTATTGGGGTTCATTTATTTTACTTGTCTAATCCTTTATAAGGATTTTCATTATAAACCTCTTTACCATTTTTATACATTTCAATAAAATTTTTATTCTTTCCTTTTATCGAAAAATCAACTTTATAAACATCAGAACCAAGAACATAAAACGAACCTTTATTTATTAAATTTCCATTACCTAAGTTATACACAAATTGATAGTCCAATCTTTTATTATCAGACTGTAAAACAATCAAATAATCATCACAATCAATAGGTGAACGGTCATACTCGACATAACTCTCAGCCACTTCATTAGTTTCAGTATAAATGTTATTAACCATTTTAGGAATAGAGAAATCAGGATAATAACGATTTACCAATGCAAAAAAAGTAGATTGTTCTAAAGTTAAAGGTTCAAGAGTTGTGAAAAAAGTTTTCTTTTCTTGAGAATAAGAAAAACCAGTAAATAAAAGCAGCAACAATGTAATTTTCTTCATAATAATGATTTTTATAGGTTAAAGATTTATAAATACAAATTCAAAGATAGTGCCAAATTTAACATAACATTATAAATATTCCTACAGAGAATTAATAATATACCATAAAAAAAAACCTTTGTAACTTAATACAAAGGTTTATCTATTATAAATTTATCAAAATATTGTCTACCAAGATAAACACCCGTTTTCCGATTGTACACGTTTATGTAATGATAATCAAAACCTTCTTTCTCTAAAAGCTTATGAAGGTAATAAATAGACTTCATAAATTTATACTCTAAAGGATGCCTTGTTTTATCTTTATGAAAAACCCAACAAAGATAAGGTGTAGGTGTGTTATTTGCCATTATTGAAAATAATTTTTATATTAACTTATTTCACTCCCCCAACTATCTTATTAAACCTATAACCTTGAATTAAAGCACCAGCTAATGAAGAAACTTCTACATTATTAAATAAAATATATTGATTAATAGGCATATCAAACCAAGTCCCTAACACAGGCTCAGTAACCCGACAAACACCAAAAACTAACCTACCATAAAATAAAGTTTCACCTAAACTGCCACCATTGGGAAAAATAACACTAAAAGTATTGATAATAGGATCATTGTTTAAACCATCAATACAATAATCCTTTAAAAAAAGATACTCATTATTTTTAACATCTTGATTTTTATTTGGCAAAAAACCATCTTTTTGAAAACTCACGTATTTATTACTATAAGACATAACAACTACTTGCTCACTGTTCAAAAAAGAATTATCAGAAATTGAACCCAAATCAACAACGTTTGAATTAAGAAAAGATAACATATTAATATTATCAAAATTTTCAAATCCAATTCCATAACGTTGAATATTGTTCTGAAAAACAGCAAGTAAAAAAAAATCTTCATTAATTCCCGATACTTCAAAAGTAGTAATTTCCCCATCATCATAAAAAACAACTGATTTCGCTTTTACAATTCCGCTACGTGAAACGTACTGTACATAATTATTTAATTCTGGACTATTCATATTGTTTTATTTAAATAATGGAAGTTTTGTTTTGTACTCATTGTCTAATAATTCCTTTACATCATCGTTTAAATTGCGCCTAGTTAAAAAATAATAACACTTTGTTACTAAATCCCGACTTGATACATAATTAATTTTTTTTAATTCATTATATGCTTTTTCGTCATTTTCAGTCCATCCTTTTGGACTCCAAAAAGAAGAATCAAAAAAACCTACTTCTTTTGTTCTTACATTAGTTCCTAAATGAAAAGCTACATTTCGTGCAATATCTTGTAAATCAATTCTTGAAGTAATTGCATTCAAGCCTACTAGCTGAGTAATTGGATTTTCGTTTTGTGCCTGATATAGCTTTTCTTCTTCTTGTTGATTATTAACGGTTATACTTGTATTCGCATCTTTCAAATATCTTATCAAAAAAGGAACAACTAAAAACAAGCCCAGTATAACATACCAATAATCTTTTAATATTTGCAAAAAGCCCCCATTTTGAGAGCCGTTTTGCGTAGTTCTTTGCCTTTGCATAATTTTATTTTCGGGTTTTATTCCAAATAATTACTAGAGCTAAAAGACCCAAACCGATAAGAACAACTTTTTTATTATCCTCATAAAACTTTTTTAATTTATCTAACATGATTTTATTTTTTAATTTATTTAACGTTTTTTTCTCCCGTTTTTTATAGTGCTACGGTAAGCACTGTATAAAAAAAAAGAAATAAGGGAATAATTATAATATTATATTTCAACTTATTTTTTGAATTTATTACAACTCCATTAACTTCTTTTCTATTAATAATATCAATAGCGTCTAAAATATCTGAATCGACAATTAAAGAACCATCTTTACCATTTTCATGGGTTATAATAGCCCTCGAAATTTTAAGCAAAAACAAGAAATCAACTTCTTTTATTACAGAATCGGGATTAACACCAAGAGCAGAAGAAACAACACTAACATATTTATTCGTATCATTTTCAAAACTTGGAGCATACTCGGATATCAATTTTCTAACGGTATTTTTACCCTTTCCAATATCCCCAATTATATCAATTATCATTGCACGAATACCAAATTTAACCTCTTTAAATTGCTCAAATCTACCGTCTGTATTTTGCGACTTTAGTACTTTACCAGTCCAATTATCAGAAGTTATAACCAAATTACCCGGATTATTATTCCGAACACCCCTACTTAAATCTTTCCTACCTAAAAAACTACTCATCGTTTTTCAACGTTTTCAAAGTTTCCTTTGGTTTTTCACCATCAAAATCAATTTTTTCTAATTCCTGAGAAACTACCTCAATACCCTTAATGATAGCCATAACAACTGCGGAATATTTGACAATAAGCCCAATAATCCCAATAATACCTTTTAATTTATTCATTTTTTTCTTTTTTTAGTCTGCGTTTCTCAAAATGTTCTTTAAGCAAATCCAAACCCTCATGTAATATAAGGGGAAGAAATTTTAATAATAATTTTAACATCTTATTTATTTAAGAATGTACCTGAATAACCCCCATTTTTTGCTTTTGGATTGATAACCATTGCCATAGAATCAATAACAACCTTACCGCTTTTTTCTTCCATAGTTCCCCAATGAAATGAATTTGCGCCCGTTTTAGTGTTAGTCATTGTAACCGCTACACTACCAAACCATCCTTTATCTCCCAATTTACTTTTTGAAGTTGTAACGCATCTGATAGAAATTAATTCACCTTTAGAAAGTCTCCAACCACTGGTTAAATGTTGCTCTACCCCAGCATTAGGACCCGTTTTAGGAAAGTATTTTGTATGCTTTGCACCTGAATGTTTTACAATAGGTCTCTGAGGTGAATTATAATTCCCTCGAGAATTATTATTTCCCGAATAATTAGGACGATACGAGTCCGTATTTTGATTTTTATAATTTGACATTAGTTAAATAGATTTTTGATGTTTAATATAACATCAGTTATTTTTTTTAAGATTATAACAATCGAATCAATAATGAAGATTATCAAATAAATTCGACTGTTATTTTTTGGTTTTTCAGATTGCAATTATTAACGTCTTCTTGTATTTTTCTTTTTAGAAAAAACAAACTTCCAAAGAAGAAAGACGCTCAAAACCGATAAAAAACCAATAATCCAATTTTTGTATTTAAACCATTGCGACTGAATCCAAAGTTTAGACATAAAGGAATTTGCATCCTGAACAACAGGAATAGAAGCAACGGAATTTATAACATTAGTCCTATAGCTTGAATCTTGACTTTTTAAAATATCTTGTATTGGCTCAGGAATAGTATAACCAGAAGGAACTAATGTAGTATCAACTAATGATAAACCCTTTTTGGGGTCGCTTGTTGTAGCTACTCTTACAACATCCTCGCCAATTGCGGTAAAATTACCCGTAACACCTCTTACTAAATTTTTGAGGGAAACCACTCTTTTAAGTTTGCTCCCAATGCTTTTAAAGAATCCCATTTTATTCTACGTTTTTAACCGTTCTTACAACGAAATTAATAACCGCCCCTTGTGATTTGTTAATCTCTATCGAGTCAACACCTAATAACGGTAAACTCAAACGACTAGAAACGCCCTGAGAAACAGCCGTCCCATTGATTGCCTGAATGGGATCTATATCCCTAGATAAAGATTGCAGTTCAAACGGGAGATATTTAACAATTTGCCCATTAACGAATTTATAAGATAAATCACTAATTGAGGAATGAACCGTCATAATTGCCAAGTCAAAACCTAAAACATCAACTTTTTTACTGAATTCTTCACTAGCAACAGTTTTTTGTTCAAAATGGTATAATTGATTTGTTAAAGTTGGTTCTTCAATTCCGTACAAGTCATAAGTTTTAAGAGCGATTAAATCCTCTAAAACAATTTTAATACTTTCCTTTTCTGCTAAGAAAATACCACCATCAACAGCCAACTCACAAACAGCTATTGTCTCATAGATTGAATCTGATTGCGTAGCCTCTCCACCAAATGTACTGGCTAGTATAAAATCAACTAAAAGAACTTTATTAGCTAAAATCACATTAGAGCCGTTCCCCCTTTCAATATAAACACTTATTTTCTCAGTCGTTAATGCATCTAAGGCAAGACCATCAACAGCAATTATCAAAGAACCGATTGATTTTGTTATTGTAATCTCATCACTTTTTGTAACACCCGTAATACTTTTAATTTTCATTTTCTTTATTTTATATTAATATTCGTTTTATTCGAATACAAAGGTTTATGAAAAATGAAAAATGGATTAACGATTTTTAACGATTATTGACTAATTTTAATCATTATTAACGATTTTAAGGCAATATTCCGTATTTAATCAAGTCGGAAATCATTAAATAATTTCTTTTCAATTCCAAACTATCCAAAATGATTTGGTACTCTTTTCTTGCAGTATTATAACTAACTTCAAGCAGATACATTAATTGTGTTTTTGTTACTTTTTGACTAGTGTTTCGTGTATTCATACGTTATAAAAATAAAAATTGATGTTCAATAAAAAGGGAAGTATCAAAATAATTTATCAACTTTTCTTTTGACCTAAATTCGTGCAGATAAAAATGTAATTTGTTTTTAAACCAAAATAGGAGGGGTTTCTCAGTAGTCATATCCATATCCTCAAGCAATAAATTTAAAGCCACGATATAAGATATATCTTGATTATTACAGTAATATTCACGAAATAAAGATTTCGCTAAACGTTTTTTTATAGTAGTACTAGAAAGGACTATCTTTTTTAAGCGCTTAATTATCGGAATATTTTTTGAAATTTCAGATTGTAATTTTTCGAAATCAAAAAGAGGAACTAATTTTTCTTTATTAATTTGGCTTTTACCCGTATTTTCTCTTAATTCAAAGAAGCCTTTGGTAGCTATTTTTAGTAATTCGTATAAATTAGCTTTATCAAAGATACCCCAAGTAATAGACTGAGTAACATTATAATCTGCTTTTGAATGTTCATTTAATCCACGAAAAAAAGCAGAATTCAATTGATATTCAAAACGCCAAACATTATCGTTTTTTAAACCATTATTTTTATAGTATTCATTTATATACGGTTTTTCAGTTAGCTGAAGTGAAAGTGTTTTATTATAGCATCTTATAATTTTATCACTGGTTCTTTTACCCAATTGAAAGCCGTTAAGTATGGATTTGCCTTTAAAAGTCTCAAAATAAGATTGTAAATTTTTAGGTCTACCCGATATAAGATAATTACCATCAACGATATTATTATACAAATTTCGATACTGATAATTACTATCAGATTTATCAAGGCAAATATCAAGCCTATTAGTAGACTTCCACAAGTAATTCGTTTCATTACAGAATTGCATTAAGATATTTTTTAAAACTTCATTTGAAAGAGTATAAAAAAGGTTATTTTCTATCTGTAAATGCGCTAAATTTTCGCTAATAATACTAGAGCGAGGTTTACTCATAAATGTTCCAACTTTTAAATTTTGAAAATATAAATCAGAACGTATTTCAAAAATTGAAGTACCATAATCATAAGGCTTGAATCTGAATTCCGAAGCTTCGGGAAACTCCCCAAACAGATTACCATCGAGAGAAAGGATTAAATAATCAATATTTATAAGAGTAGTTTTTAAATTGTTAGTTTTTATTTTTGTTTTAATTTGGTGACGTTCTTTGTATGAAATCATCTTTTTTTAGTAGGTTTGGGTGAATTGGTTGCCGTTATACCCCACGGCAACAAGAAAAAAAATATAAGGACTTATTAAAACAGCTTATCAAACATTGAAAAATGAAGTTTTGATAAGTCATTAACTGTTAATCTATTTTTTGCAATAGATTCAATTATTTCTTTATCCATCATATGTAAATCAGTTTTTAAAGTTTCTGATTGAGTAAGAAAAATAAATTTTAACTTCTCATCAACTTGCTTAATCTCCCGAAGTATAAAGCCGTATTTATATTTAATTTGCTCAATATCAACAGTTTCAACAGGATATTTAGTATATTCTTTCAAATCAAGCGTTACACTAGCAATTTGAAAAAGTAAATTTTCTCTTTTTTGGGTTAATTCGTTAATTGTACACATAATTAAGCAGTTAAAAGGTTGTGTTTTAATAATTTAAGAAGTAGCGCTTTATCCGAAGCTTCAAACGGATTACAATAAAAAATAAATTCGTGAATTAACCGATTTTGACAAACCAAAAAACAATCCTTTTTTATCTCGATTGTAACACCTAATTTCGCACCACGTACACGAACGTGTAACATTCGAAAATTTGAATGTTCAGTTTTACAAAAAGGTCTTATTTTTTTTAGGAATGTTTTAGGTTTAAATGGTGTATCACGCATTTTTAAAACCAAGTCCAAAAGAAGGACATAATTTTCGAGAGAATCTCTTTTGATAGACATAATTTATTTGTTAGTAAGTAATACCACAAATGAACTATAATTTATATTATGTAAAATAGATTTTTTAATTATAATATAAACATAGTGTGCTTTAGAGATAAAAAAAACATCACCCAATCAAAGCCCTCTTTACCCTCTTTCTTTATTTTTATCTTTTTACAAAACAAAACGATATGTATAAAATCTTGGGCCAACTCAACAAAATCATTTTACAGAGTTTCACCAAACAGGGATTGGATTTGGCTAAAGCCAAGAAATTGCAAATCGCGATTATTGCTTTAAGTATTACGTAATCACACGAACCTTAAATTAGTATGTAATTGCTACAAAAATTTCATTTCCTTTGATTTTTGTCCTTCCATTCAAGAAAGCTAATTCCATCAGGAAATTGCATTGCACGATTTCACCACCTAATTGTTCCACCAATTCACAAACTGCTCTTGCGGTTCCTCCGGTTGCCAATACATCATCGTGAATCAGAATTCGGTCTCCTTTTTGAATTGCATCAATATGGATTTCTAAAGTATCGGTTCCATATTCTAAATCATACGTTGCTGAAATAGTTTCGTAAGGCAACTTGTTCGGCTTACGAACCGGAATAAAACCAACATTTAATTCTTGTGCAATCAACATTCCAAAGAAAAATCCACGACTTTCTACTCCTATTACCTTGTCAATTTTTTTATCTTTCAAGGATTCAACCAGTATTTCAAGACATTTATTCCTTGCTTCGGGATTAATTAGTAACGGAGTGATGTCTTTAAACAAAATTCCTTCTTTAGGAAATCCCTGAATATCACGTATATACTTTTTTAATGGCATATTTTTTTGTTTTTTTACAATTTTAGACTTGCAAATTACACATTTATACTTATATTTGCACCCGCTAAGACGCCTTAATTAAGACATCAATAGCAAAAAAAGGCCTTGTGGCGCAACTGAATAGCGCACTTGATTACGGCTCAAGAGGTTACTGGTTTGAATCCAGTCAAGGTCACGAAATATGAAAGTAGTCAACTTTCGAAGATACTAAAACCCCTGTAAATAGGGGTTTTTTCTTTTTTATCCCTACAATCTTTTATCATCTTTTATCATTTTTGTTACCCCCATTCTTACCCCTTTTGTAAATATATCTTTTAATGTTTAAAAACGGGAAAATTTTACGTGAAATCTTTATTCCATAAAATAGGGTCTGTTTTACTAAAAATCTTATATACTTTAAAACAGCTCGTTTTTACTTGAAATCTATATTCCCTGAAATAAGGTCTGTTTTACTAAAAATCCAATGTACTTTAAAACAGGTCAATTTTACTTAAAATCTTTATTTCGTAAAATAAGGTCTGTTTTACTAATAATCTGATTTACTTTAAAACAGGTAGTTTTTACTTAAAATCTTTATTCCATAAAATAAGGTCTGTTTTACTAATAATCTGATTTATTTATAAAAAGAGGAAAATCTAACATGAAATCTAAATTCTTCTAAAAAGAGGGTACATTTTACTAACACTTGTTTTTATTTCCCCAAAAAAAAAGAATATTTTACTGTAAATCGTTTTTTTGTAATTCGTTGGAAGCTAAAAAATTATGTTAAAGTTTTAAATACAAAACACTGTATAACTGATACTTAAGTTAATTATTTTATTTTTTTGTAATAATTTTCTTATTACTTTTATTCAAAAATTATGGCTACTGCCTATAATATAAGAAAAGAAAAATCATGATAAAACAAAATTTTACTGTAAAAGCAATTCTGCGAACGGATAAAAGAAAAATGGATGGAACATGTCCCGTGAACTATCGAATAACAATTAATTCTGTAGTCTTAAAATTAACATCTGGAGAATATTCCGAAGAATCAGATTGGAATGCTAAGGACGGCTTTTTTAAAGGTTCTAAATCAAGTATTCAAAATAGTCTGTTGGATAACGAAATGTGCCGAATTAAAGACTATCTAAGAGAGCAAAGGTCTATCGGAACTAATTTGGATATTCAGCTTGTAAAATCATTCTATTCCACAAAAGATAGCGATGACTTTTTCGAGTTCTACGACAAATTCTGCGAAAAAAAATTTACCGAATTGAGTGAAGGAACCCAATACCATTACGTTTTATTGCGAAAACGTCTAAAGCAATTAAATAAGGAAATTAAGGTAAGCCAAATTAATTTAAATTTCATAGAAAAATTTGATACTTTTTTAATTAAAAAATTTAATACTGGAAACCCTGGTAGATGGAGCAGACACAAAAATCTAAAAGCAGTTCTTGGTAATGCTTTAAAAAGCAATATTATTAAAAAAAATCCTTATGATGAATTCAAATTAACCCAAGAAGAAACTAAAATTGAGTATTTAATTAGAGCTGAGCTAATGTTAATTGAAAAAATTAGATTTAGTAGTTTCACCAGAGGAGAGGGACTTAATATCACTAGAGACATGTTTCTCTTTTCTTGTTACACAGGTTTAAGATATTCGGACGTAATTGGTCTTACTAAAAAAGATATTATAAACGGAGAAAGCATTTCTATGAGAATGCAGAAGACCCAAAATTTGGTGCAAGTTCCACTTACAGATAAGGCAAAGATGATATTAAAAAAGTATAACAATTCAGGTAAAGATGATATTTTTCCTAAACGATGTAACGTAACAGTTAATAGAGATTTAAAAATTATTGCTTCTTTGTGTAAAATAAAGAAAAAAGTACATTTTCATGTTGGTCGACATACCTTTGCTTCTACTTTAGCTAATGAAAATGTAAGCTCTTTTATAATAATGAAGTTGTTAGGCCATAAAGATATCAAAATGACACAAAGATATGTTGATAATAGTCTTGACGACATATCAAAAATGCTAAATACCATTAAAGCGTTTAAGAAAAATCCTTGAAGAACTCCTCAGGAGTAATTTTGTGGATTTCGAGAAGTTTGAAAAAGGTTGCTAATGTTATGTTACTGCCTTTTTCTACTCTCCAATATTGAACTCTATTTATTTCTTTATCGTAAGCAAAAATTTCTTGGCTATTATAACCTGAATCTATTCTAAGTTGCCTAAATTTTTGCGCAACTTTTTTTAATTCGGGCGATATTGTTTCTCTTGAATCTTTCATTTTTATAATGCTAAATTCTAAAAATTCTGCATTAAAGGTTACTGCATTAAATTAACCGCATATAGTTAATTTTTATATATTTGTTTTTATTTAACATTTTTAAATACACTAAAATTGAAAACTACATTTAATTGGGAAGGATTTTTAATCGCTTTAGTAGTCTTGTTTGTCGCTATACTATTAATAATAGTTTACACTATTCCAGTTAAAATGGCTAATAAAAGAGGTCGAAGTGGATTAGGTTGGTTTCTGTTTTCTTTCTTTTTTTCTCCACTTCTTGGTATGCTATTTTTAGCACTTTTAGGAGAAACTGATGATAGAAGACGTGAGAGAATAGAAGAAGACGAAGAGTTTAGAAATCAAACTCTAAATAAATCCATCAGCGAGATGAAAAAATGCACCCAATGTGCTGAACTAATAAAAAAAGACGCAATTGTTTGTAGATATTGTGGGACTGTAAAACCTAATGCAATCCAAGCAAATTCTGAAATTAGTTCCCTTGAAGAGTGGAAAAAAAACAATCCAAACGGAAGTCCAAATGAGTATTATAGCTTTTTGAAAAAAAAAGAAACTGTAATTCGTTCCATAGACAATTTAGGATTAAAAGAAAAAAAATCCTTTTATATTGACCCGATGATCAAATTATTTATCGCTTGTATGGTAATAATTGCGATTTTTAAATATGAATACATTGGGGAGAAAATTAGTCAAACCATAACATTTATTGCGGAAAAAACAAATATGGTAGAAGACCCTGACGGATTCAATAAAACATTTTTCTTCACTAGAGATTCTGAACTAGCATACATTAAAGAGTACGTGAAGTATGAATTCATTTTGATGCTTAAACATAAAAATTCTAAGTCTAATGATAAGGCAAGCGATGATTTAATTAATACAACCTTTTTAGTTTTAGTTGAAAACATGGCAAATCTAGCTACAGAAAAAGAAATGAACGAAGTTATAAGACTAAATTTGAGTATAAGTCAAGTCAAAAAGAAATTTAAAGAATTTAAAAAGAGTCAAGAGGCTGAATCAAATGAAAATGTTAATGCTAGTGCAAAACAATCTGTAACTAAAAGTTATGCAGAAAAAGTAAACTCTGCTGAACGTTATTATAACGGGCTAGGAAAATTAGAAACCTTAGATAAAATAATTTCGGACTGTTATATGCAGAATAGTAAGACTGACTTACCAGAGTATTCCGTAAGAGGTTCTATGTATCTTGATAAGGAAAAGAAGACAGTTACTGGGGAATTTAACATAATGACTGAGGTAGTAGAAGAAAATTTTAATAACACTGAAAAAGTTTTCACTATTATTTCTTGGACTTATTTTGTAAAAGACGAGGGGGGAAATAAAATTTTCATCTCCAAATACCCTATGATAACACACGCTAAGGATTTAAATGATGCACAGGATATCATTGATTTAGTAACACAAGATTCTAAAGATATAGTGGCTAAAAAATTAGGCAAAATTTCAGAAGAAGTTGAATTTCATGAGGGATATTCTAGTGGAGGATGTTAATAATTAAATAAAAAAAATAAAATGAAAAAACTTTTACTAGGAGCTATACTAACATTTAGCGTGATAAGTTGCACCGATTCAACTACGGATTCAGATTTGGTTACGGATTCAACCGTAGAATCTTTCGAAATTCATACAAAAGGATTAAAAGGCTGGCACGTAAAATTAGACGGGACAATTATCGACACCTACACCGAAGCGGATTTAATTCAATATTTCAAATATGTAAAAGGTTCTAAAAAATTTAGCGAATTTGAGATGCGATCAACAGGCTGGGACGAATTTATATCAGATATTGAAAAAATGGAAGGCAAGAGATTTTTCTTAACATACACGGAGCCAGCCAATGCAGATGGAGACCCTAATAATGCGAATATAGCATCTAAAGAGATATTTGATTTTACAAAAGCGGGGGTAGTTGTTAGAGAATTTGTAAACACAAAAGATAACTACAGCGATATAAAATATGAAATTGGGTCAAAAGATTTTGTCGAATTTTACTATTAAAAGAAATAATATAATTCAGTCTTTAACACTATGTAAATAACTCATAAAAAAAATAATTTTAACAATCGCCCTCATCCTCTATTTTGGAAATGCTAATTCTCAAATAAATAATCTATCGGATTTATTGCAAGTTTCAGGACTTTCAGTATATGGCTTAACTGAAAACTTACAAGGGCAATGGGAAATAAAAAGACCGACCGAGGACTACTCTAAAGATGGAAAAACAATAATCGGTAAATATACATACCTATATTCTGAAAATGCTAGGAATCAAAAAATACAAAGAGTAATAACTATGGCTACGGATTCCGATTTCAAATCTGAAAGAACTAATTTTGTTTGTAATGATAAGGAGTTATTGAAACGCATTATAAAGAATTTACCATCTTGGGGGTTTGAAATAAAACGAAGTAAGCCACATATGACGATTTATCACGATGGTAATAGTACTATTGGTATTACTGATGATTCTTATTCACAAGAACCTGTAGCTAAAGGATATTATAAAATATCGGTTTTCATACACTAATTTAATGGGTTAATTATTTGAACGAAATAATTGCTCTTTTGAAATTCTACAGTAAATTAAAAAAAAAACTTAAGTTCTTAAAAATAATTTATCCTCCTGATTTTTCCCAAACCTCCAATCGGAGGTTTTTTTATTCCCAAAAAACAAGAATGTTTTACTTAAAATTAAATTTTCCTAAAAACTTAAAACACTAACAATCTGATGATTAAAAAATAATTATTCAGTAATTGTATTTTAGAGCTATAACATTAGTAAAAGAGTGTTATGCAAAGTTCAAAAAAAGAAGAATTGTTAGCTGAAAAATTGATAAATTCGATTTCTAAATTGTTAGTAAAAAATTTAATCCGATCTGGAAATTTTATTTCAGAGAATGAATTAATAGACCGAATTGCGGAAAGAGTGTTTGAATTGCAAAACGAGGTAGCGAAAAAAGAGTGTGAATTACACACCTCCAAAGAGATTTGTATAATTTATAAGATTAGTCCAGCAACCTTGGAAAGATGGATTAGAAAAGGCTTAAAATACGAAAGCACTGGAGTCAAATCGAAAAGGTACTTTACAATAAAAAATATTGAAATTTTTAAAACAAAAAAACGATGATTGATAATATTCGATTCAATTTTAAATTTAAACCTGATGAAAATTGGTTAAGTAACCAAAAGATAAATCTATCCTTAAGAGAAGAATGGTCTAGCGGGAAGGGAAAAGGATTTACAGGAAAATTATTTTTGAATAATAGTGCAAAAAAACTAGAAAATGGTAAATCTAAACCTTACCTGCTAATTCAAATTAAACTTTTGGAAAATGATGAACTAAGAATTGTTATTAGTAATAGTTTAAGAAAATGGTTTTTTGATAAAGAAGTTATTGGAGATTTTAATAAAACTGAGTTTGAAAAGTGTTTAAATATTATTTCGGAAAAGTTAGAAGTACCCGAAGACATTTTGTTAGGCGCTAAAGTAACAAGAGCTGAGTATGGAGCCAATTTGGGTATGAGGGAAAAATACCGATGCTTTTTTGCATGCATACACTCCCACGATGATTTAAAAAAGAAATGCATATATGGGAACGAAACTATAGAATTTAAAGGTGAAAACAGAAGTGTTATATTTTATGATAAAATAACTGAACAAAAAGGAAAAACTTTTTCTGCTAAAAACGAAAAAAAAATAAATAATGTAAAATTATTACTTCGTTATGAAATAAAAGTAAAAAAAATGAGTGGAGCTCCAGAAAAACCTTTGATGGAATATTTATCAAAAATCATCGAGAATTGGGATTCAATTTTAGATTCATGGGTTATAGAATTAGAAAAAATAACTTTTGTAAAAAGTATGAATTCTAAAGTTTATGATTATCTCAAAAATGCTAAAATAAAGCCCATAACCCAGTACCTAGTCTATTTAGGTATGGAAAGTCTTGGGTTAGAAAAATGGAGGTTAATATTATCTGATCGAATGTACTCAAAAACAAGAAAAACTGCGATGAAGGCTCAGACCGATATTTATAATGATTTTAAATCCAAAATCGGCGAAGAAGATTTTGAAGTTATTTTTAAAGGAACGGTTAAAAATAGAGCGGATTATTTAAAAGCTTAACTATTTGTTTATATAATAGTAGTATTCTATACCCTAAATAAGGGATAGAACTAAATGACTATACTAACTGATATAAGACCTAAATAGCTTTAGGCGTCAGAGCCATATAAATTGTAATGCTAAAGCCATATAGAATCTGTATATACACAAGTAGGAACTTATATACACTTGAAGTCATTACGGATTTGACGAATTATATTGATTTCAGTTGGTTTACGGCTTGTTTATTATATTTGAGTATAAGATTAAGTGTAAGTAGATTTTGAATGCTTAGAATTGAGCTAACAATCCCGCATTACTTGATAATGGATTAATAAATAATATTGTAACCTAAAATAATGTACTATGTTTGAATATCAATTTACTGTTCCTATGAAAAGAGAACTATTAAATCCCCAAATTAAAAGGTTTGTAAATTCTCAAGAAGTGTACTATGAATATATTGAAACCAAAGATGGCTTTTCTTATTCGCTAGAATTTAGTACAGATATAAAAGTTAATAATTTTAAAAGAGAGTTGAATGAAAGATTTCCTAATATTTATTTATAAATAAACTTTCGATTCTCTTTAATGGCTTTCAAATAACATTTGTTTTTCTAGAGATAAAAGCTTTAAAATTACCCCTATAATTACCCCCGTCAAAAATAAATTGCTCTCATAGCCTATAATCTGTGGGCTTGCCGAGGTTTCGTTATAATCCAGTCAAGGTCACTTCAAAAATCCTTAAACATACTGATAATCAGTGGTTTAAGGATTTTTTACTTATAAATTTGTAGGGTTTTTGTATTATGGCTTTTTGAAGTTGGTGCCTATAGATTTGTAACTTCTTGGGAAACACAAAAATTTATGGTAAATCGGCAACTATTTTGCCAAAAATTTAAATCTTATAAAATATCTAAACTTCCTTTGCCTTCTCTAACTACAACTGGCTCATCACCCGATAAATCAATAATGGTGGATCCTATATTGTCTCCATAACCTCCATCAATAACTAAATCAACCAGGTTTTGCCATTTCTCAAAAATTAGTTCCGGATCCGTGGTATATTCTATCACATCATCTTCATCATGAATTGAGGTAGAAACAATAGGATTCCCTAATACTTTAACTATTTCTAGAGCAATCGCATTGTCTGGAACCCGAATTCCAACGGTTGTTTTCTTTTTAAATTCTTTAGGCAAGCTATTATTTCCAGGTAAAATAAAAGTATACGGCCCTGGCAACGCTCTTTTTAATAATTTGAAAGTTGCTGTGTCTATCTGCCTCACATAATCCGATATGTTGCTTAGATCATGGCAAACAAAAGAAAAATTAGCTTTATCCAGCTTTACTCCTTTTATTCTCGCTATGCGTTCCAATGCTTTGGTATTGGTAATATCACAACCCAAACCATAAACAGTATCCGTGGGATAGATCACTAAACCACCTTCTTTTAAAACCTTAACTACTTTGGCAATTGCTGCTTCATTAGGTTTGTCTTCGTATATTTTTATAAATTGAGCCATTTTTTTTAGTTTTTCATCCAATAATATCCAGTTTAGCAAAACGCAACAGTAATTTCTTTATTCCGCCTACTTCAAATTTGATTTCGGCTTTTTTGTCGGCTCCCACTCCTTCAAGGTTTAACACTTCGCCTTTCCCAAAACGTTCGTGCATCACTATATTACCAGCAACCAGTTTATTATCGAATAAATTAGCACTTCCTGAAGCAGCATTATTACTAACAGGTTTCAATTTACGAATATTTATATCCGATTTAGGTTCATTATCTGTATTATATTTGGTCGGCGAGGTTCCGTTAGCTGGTTTTGCCAGACGCAATCTAGATTTATCTACATCGCCAAAAATATCGCTGTCAATCATTGGTTTATACCTGTAATTATTTTCAGGAGGTGTAATGTATTCCAGATATTGACTGTCGATTTCCTCAATAAAACGCGACGGTTCACTATCAGTCAATTTTCCCCAACGGTATCGTGATTGTGCATAAGTCAAATACGCCTGATGCTCCGCACGGGTCAAAGCCACATAAAACAAGCGGCGTTCTTCTTCTAGTTCGCTTCTCGTACTCATACTCATGGCACTCGGGAACAAATCTTCTTCCATTCCCACTACAAAAACATGAGGAAATTCTAATCCTTTAGCTAAGTGAATGGTCATCAACGCCACGCGGTCTTCATCACTGGTGTCTTTGTCTAAATCAGTTGCCAGAGCCACATCTTCCATAAATTCAGACAAAGCGCCACGAGCTCCATCCACTTCTTTTTGGCCATCTGTAAAATCCTTAATACCGTTTAGTAATTCCTCAATATTCTGAATTTTAGCCATTCCTTCCGGTGTAGCATCTTTTTTTAATTCCTGAATTAATCCTGTTTTTTTGGCAACATGATCCGCTAAATAAAACGCATCCTGATTTTCATTTATAGCCTGAAAACTCTGAATCATCGTAACAAAATCTAATAGTTTTTGCTTGGTTCCGGAATTCAGTTTTAAATCAATTCGCTCTATGTTTTGCATCACTTCAAACATCGAACGTTTGTAGTGATTGGCTGCAATGGTTAGTTTTTCGATTGTTGTATTCCCAATCCCACGTGCCGGATAATTAATTACCCGAACTAAAGCTTCTTCATCTTTTGGATTAATAACCAATCGTAAATAACACAAAACATCCTTGACTTCTTTTCTTTGATAGAAAGAAAGTCCACCATAAATCCGGTACGGAATATCTCTTTTTCTAAGCGCATCTTCCATAGCCCGGGATTGTGCATTGGTCCGGTACAAAATGGCAAACGCACCGTTAGGCATTTGATTTTGCATTTTTTGCTCCCAAATCGTACTGGCTACAAAACGGCCTTCTTCGTTGTCTGTTAAACTGCGGTGAACCTTTATTTTGGGACCAAAATCATTGGCGGTCCAAACGATTTTGTCCAGTTTTACTTTATTTTTATCAATAATAGTGTTTGCTGCTTCAACAATATTCTTTGTCGAACGGTAATTTTGTTCTAGTCTGAAGGTTTTTACGCCTTCATAATCTTTCTGGAAATTCAGTATATTATTGATGTTTGCACCACGAAACGCATAAATACTTTGTGCATCATCGCCGACCACACAAATATTCTGAAATTTATCGGATAAAGCCCGAACAATAAGATATTGCGAGTGATTTGTATCTTGGTACTCATCTACCAAAATATAGCGAAAACGGTTTTGATATTTGGCCAGAACTTCCGGAAAACGAGTCAGTAATTCATTGGTTTTTAATAACAAATCATCAAAATCCATGGCGCCTGCTTTAAAACATCGGTCCACATAATTTTGATAAATTTCGCCCATTCGAGGTTTTTTAGACATTGCATCCGCTTCTTGCAAATCAGGATCATTAAAATATGCTTTTACCGTAATCAAACTGTTTTTGAAATTTGAAATTCGGCTTAAAACCTGTTTGGGTTTGTACACATCACGATCCAGTTGCATTTCCTTGATTATTCCGGAAATGGCACGCAATGAATCCTGAGAATCATATATGGTAAAGTTTGAAGGATAACCAAGATGTTCGGCTTCTGAGCGTAAAATTCGAGCAAAAACCGAGTGAAATGTTCCCATCCAAAGATTTTTTGCCTCTCCGGCTCCCACGATATCCGAAATTCTTTTTTTCATTTCTCGGGCCGCTTTATTGGTAAAAGTAAGCGATAAGATACTAAACGCATCAACACCCTGACTCATCAAATAAGCAATTCTGATAGTCAACACCCTCGTTTTACCGGAACCTGCACCCGCAATAATTATCATGGGTCCGTCTTTTTGCAAAACGGGTTCACGTTGGGCTTCATTAAGTTGATCGATATATTTGTGCATGGAAATTTTTAAGTTTTATTATGCAAAAATAGCGATTTTGAATGAGGTTTTCAGTACCAAAAAACAACAATTGGCTAATTCATTTTGCGACTCTTCTTAATAAGATATTCTTGTATTTATTATCTCAAAAATACATCGTACGCAAAACGGATTAAAGTCCCAACAACTACAACTAGAAAAAAAATCCGAATAAAACTATTTCCCTTGTTAATGGCTATTTTTGCTCCAATCCATCCGCCTAACGCATTGCTGGCAGCCATGGGTAGTGCAATTGCCCAAATAATTTTTCCTTTTAAAATAAACAAACATATAGAACCAAAGTTTGTCGCCAGATTCACCATTTTCGCATTTGCGGAAGCGTGCAAAAAATCGAAACCCATAATGGCAATAAAAGCCACAACCAAAAAACTTCCGGTTCCCGGTCCGATAAATCCATCATATAAACCAACTACAAAACTGATTCCGATAGCATTACAAATTTGAGTTCTTGAGGAATGATTTTTTTCAATATGTTGTCCAAAATTTTTCTTGGCGTACGTGTAAACAACTAAAAAAGAAAGAACCACCAATAATAACGGTTTCATGAAATCATTGCTCACATACGTCAATAAAGTAGAACCCAAAAATGCCGATGGAAAGGCCAAAAGCATCATAATCGACAATAGTTTCCAGTTCATATCTACCTTTTTTAGATATTGATATGCTGCAAAGGAAGTACCACTAAAAGCAGGAACTTTCAAGGTTCCAATTACGGTTGCAACAGGAAGATTCGGTAATAAAACCAATCCCATAGGCGTTTGTATTAATCCGCCACCTCCAACAATTGCATCAATAAATCCAGCAGCAAAGGCCGCAATACAAAGTAAAGCCAAAACGTAAGTCTCCATCATAGTATTCAATTAAAATATTCTTGTTACGAACAACAAAAATAGCATTCGGTTTCATTTATTGCTATTAAATAGAAATTGATTTATACTCAAAAAAGTATATTTTTGCTAAATAATTTTCACATCAAAATGGATTCTACAAAAATCATAGAAATTCTGGGCTACACAATACCTTCACTAATTACTGGAGGTGTTGCTTATTATTTATTTAACGCTTATTTCAAAGACCAACAAAATACAAGACGCTGGTTATTACAAAAAGACGCTCAAAAAGACTTATTGCCTCTGCGCTTGCAGGCTTATGAGCGTATGGCTTTGTTTATGGAACGGATCAATCCTTCAAAACTTTTAGTTCGAATTACCCCTCTTTCAGAAGATAAAAACGAGTATCGCAATTTTGTAATTGCACAAATCGAACAAGAGTATGAACACAATTTAGCACAGCAAATCTACATTTCGGATGAGTGTTGGTCCATTATTGTTACAGCCAAAAATGCAACCATTCAAATGATTCGTTTGGCAACAACTAATGAAAGAGTAAAAGACGCAAATAGTTTGCGGGAAATTATCATTGAAGATTTATTAGAGAAACCTTCTCCAAGCACTGCAGCATTGGCTTATATTAAAAACGAAGTGGGACAATTGTGGTAAGAGTTATTTTATATCACTCATAATTTCACTTTTAGTCAATGCGTATTCGTAACCTTGTTTCCACCATTTTTTCATTTCTGTTTTGTTAAAAAAAAGCGCATTATCAGTCAAATGCGTTGGAGTATAATAAAAATTTATGGTTACATTATTATTCTTTGCTGCCAATAGACCAATGGCAATGTCCTTTTTCTTTACCTGTTCGAGAACAGTCCCAAATAAATTTACCAATAAAGAGAAAGGGTTTCTACTGATAATTTTTTTACTAATTTGGGTTTCTGTTTGCAAGATAATGACATCAATTTCTGTTGCTCCTCGATTTATGGCTTCTCGAATTGGTACTAAATTGGTAAATCCACCATCGCCATAATCACTTCCTTTTTTATTAACCAAACTCATGAAGGGAAGATAATTACATGAAATCCAGATCCAATCACAAAACTCAGAATATTCAAAATCTTTAATTGACTTGTACTCCACTTCATTAGTGCTCAAATTGGAAACGGTAATGATAACATCTTTGCTCCCGGCTTTTAATTCTTTAAACTCTTCACGAGTAATGGATTTTCGAATTAATTTTCTCAAACTATGACTTTCTCCAAAAGTCTTACTCCCTCTGATGAGATTGATTAGTACATTAAAATGGTTTATCGAAATAACAAATACCCCATTTTTATTTTTTACAAAAAAAGGACGTCTACTAAAAATACTGGACTGATTTACAGAGGTAAAAATTTCTTTTATTTTTTCAATTTTATTTAAAGCCAAATGAGGAATCAGCAAACTTCCAGTTGAAGTTCCGACGAAAAGATCATATTTATCGGCTTCTTTTTCTAAAAGAAATTCTGCTACCCCGCCTGCAAATGCTCCTTTACTACCACCCCCTGAAATGACTAATGCTTTCATCTATTTTATATTGAAATAATAAATCTTATATTATTATCTCGTTAAAGTAATTAAAAAATCAATCTTTTCAATTGAAATTGCTCCTTTTCAATCAAATTTGGTAAAATCCTTTCGAATGAAAGCTGCATTTCTTTGTTTTTTAGCAAGGTTCTAATGTTGTCTCTCGCAAATTTTGAAAACTGCCACATTTGATGTGTTGATGCATTGATCAAGTTTTTCAAAACCGTGTCGTTTATTATTCCAAAAGTAAGAAGATTTTCCAAAGCATTTTGGCGTGTTGTCGCTTCATAAATTGAAGAAGAATAATTCACCAATTCCGTGATTAAATCCGTTTTGTCTGATGCATAATCTGGACTTGACAAGGCTAAGCTAAGCCACAAGGTTTTAAGATTATAATCATTAAAACCAATCCAGTCTTTGGATTTATCCAAATAAAGAGAGCGATATTCGGGGAAATTATTCCATAAATGATACAACGCTATTTCTTGGGTTTGATAGGAATGATCATCGAGTAAAGTCTCATATTGCAAACGGAAATCTTCGGGTATTTTAGTCAAAGTACTAGCTACTGCCTGACGCACTTGGAGATTTTCAGTTGTTAAAGCCAATGCCAGAAGTTCTTTTTTATCTTCCCATTTTTCATTTTTTAATTGATTTAAAATAACTTCTTTTACCAAAAAATAGACGTCAGATTGCATTGTTTTTTCAAGAAAATCCTTTTTCTCTGACAACGGTTTGTTTTTTAATTTATCGACTTCAAACAACGCCTGAATTGATTTATTTTTAAGCAATAAACTATTGGCTTGTTGTGTATTGAAAGCAGTAGTTTCAAGCCATACTTCACTAAATTTATCTAAATCATAACTTGATACTTTTTTGATTTCAGCAAAAAAATCTGTTGTATTCACATTTTGAAATGCATTTTTTTCCAAATAACTTTTTACCGCTTTTTTAAACGCCTTATCCCCTATTTCTTTGTGTAAAACAAAAAGTGCCCAAGCTCCTTTTTGATAAAAAGTCAATGAACTGGCTTTGGCATTCAAAACCGGAATGCTATCCGTTCTGGAAGCGTATTTTAATTGTGATGCCGACTCATATAATTTGGAATAAAAATAATCTTCTCCATAGATTTCCTTTTCGGCCAGCAACGCATAATAGGTCGCAAAACCTTCTTGTAACCAATGATGCTTGCTGCTTTCGGCCGTGACTAAATTCCCAAACCACTGATGCGCTAATTCATGCGCATTGACATTCGTGTAACTTCTGTCTTCAAAACCTGTAGAATCCACCACATAACGCATGTTGAAAAGCGTTGCTGATGTATTTTCCATTCCGGCATACAAGAAATCTCGAACAGGTGCTTGTTTGTAAATTTCCCAAGGATACTTCACTCCTATTTCCTTTTCTAAGAAATCAAACATTTTTTTAGAGTTGCGATAGGTTGGTTCAAATTTGGAAACGTCTTTTAGTGCCAAATACATTTCTAAAGGAATTCCAGAATTTGATTTCTCGATTTTTTTTTCAAATTTACCGATAGTAAGCATCAATAAATACGAACTCATTGGTTTCTGCATTTGGTATTGCCAAACCGAAAGTCCATCAAATCCAGATTTAAATCTCAAAGTTCCATTTGAAATTACCTGATACTCTTTTTTGAATATAATATTCAAATTGAAAACCACTTTTTCATTGACATCATCAAAACTCGGAAACCAATGACTGGTATATTTTCCTTGTCCTTGCGTCCAAATTTGTAAATTATCATTTGCTTCTGAACCCACGAAATACATCGTTTGTTTTGGCTTTGCCAAATACTGAAAAGTCAGGTTGTTTTTTCCATTTGTGAATGGAAATATAATTTGTAATTGTGTCTCAGTATTGCGAAAATTAATCGGTTTTCCGTTCAGTTTTACATCTGAAAATTCTATGTTTTGTGCATCAATTTTAATCGTGTCAATGGATTTCAAAACGTCAAAAATATAATCAACATCACCTGAAACTATTTTTTCAATTGGATTTACGGCAATTTTCCCTAAAACCGATTTAAAATCAACAAATTGGGTTTGTTGGGCAAATGTAAACGTGCAAATAAAAAAGAATAGGTATTTCATTATGATACATTTAATACTGTAATTTTCAAAGTTACGAAGGTTTCGCAAACTAAACCGCCAAATTTTGTAAGTTTGACTCCAGAAAAAACATGAAAATACATTGAAAAAGATAGCACTATTTAACTGGAGCAGCGGTAAAGATTCGGCTCTCGCCTTGTACAAAACATTACAAAATCCCGAAATTGAAATTGCTTGTTTACTCACAAGTGTAAACCAACAATATCAGCGTATTTCAATGCACGGTGTAAGAGTTGGATTATTGCAGCAACAAGCCGAAAGTATTGGATTACCGCTTGAAATTATGCTAATTCCCGAAATGCCCACGATGGAAGTCTACGAAAAGGTAATGCGCGAAACATTGGCAAAACTTAAAAACCAAGGTGTAACCCATTCTATTTTCGGAGATATTTTCCTAGAAGATTTACGTAAATATCGCGAAGATAAATTAGCCGAAATAGATTTTGAGGGGATTTTTCCGCTGTGGAAAATTCCGACTCTCGAACTCATTCAAGAATTTATAGGCTTAGGCTTTAAAACGATTGTAGTTTGTGTAAACGAACGATTTTTAAATAAAAGCTTTGTTGGTCGTGTTATCGACCAAGATTTCATCAATGATTTACCTGAAAATGTAGACGTTTGTGGCGAAAACGGCGAATTTCATACTTTTACTTTTGATGGACCTATTTTTTCCAAACCAATTGATTTCGAAATAGGAGAAGTTGTATACCGAAAATACGAAAAACCAGAAAAAGAAGATTCCTCGGATACCGCTTGCGACACGAGTGCTTCAGATGCATTTGATTTTGGGTTTTGGTATTGTGATCTGGTTGAAAAATAATCTATTTAATGGCTAATAAATTCAGTACTTTAGGATAGGCTTCATTTTTATAATTAAGGTTTTTAAAAAAAAAGTACCAAAAATTTTTAACTCCTGAGATCTCTTTCGCAAAAATGCTTCATAATCCTAAATTTAACCGCATCAAAATGTTCAATAAGCACTTATTAATTTACTTTTTTAACTAAAAGCGTAAAATAATATTTGACATCGTTTACACAGATATTCTTGAGATGATTCTTTTTGTAAAAGGTTGCGTCAAATTATAAATATTTTATTTCTAAAGTTAAAAATAGATTCTGAAACATCCTTGTTTTGACTCTAAAAAAATACCGCTAATTCGCAAATTTCAAATGGATGATAACATTTGAAAATTAGCGAATTAGCGGTTATACTAGATTTTAAAGTCTTATTATCTTTCCTCGTAAAGTTTCAGTAATTGCGTCACAGTATTCCAATTGCGGATTGTTGCAATAACGTTTAGCTTCTTCTCGATGTATTTTTGGTCGAATCGGGTTTTTCCGGCGCCAACAGCATATTTTATAAAAATTCTGCTGCCGTCAATACTGGCTTCATCCGGTTTGAACTGACTTATTCTCAAATCATTCATACCGCTACTTTGTAACGTAGTCGAAATAAAAGCCACATATAATTTCTTAGTATCAATATCTTTTTCCTTCAAGAAAGGATTGTTCTTGAAACATGCTTCTAAATCTGCAGAGCTAATGACTACAACCGGCACTTCATGACCAAAAGCCTTGAAAATTTCCTGCTTTATTTTGAATCCAACAGCAGCTGAACTTTCTTCTTCTGTATCTACAAAAACATTGCCCGATTGAATATACGTTTGTACATTTTGAAAACCAATGGCTTCCAAAGTTGTTTTTAGCGCCTCCATTTTTATCATACTGTGACCGGAAACATTTATGCCACGGAGTAATGCGAGATGAGTTGTCATTTATTACTTTTTTTTACGAAGGTATTGCGTTTGGTGTTAATTTCACAATTAAGTTAAGTTTTAACTTTACATTTTTAATAAAGCATTTTAGAATCAATTACACTTTCCAAATTTCCAAACAAAAAACTATCTTCGCACTATGCAACAAAACCTCCTACTCACTCCCATCGAATACTTGAAAGGCGTTGGTCCCAATCGGGGCGAATTGCTACGTAAGGAATTGGGAATTTATAAGTACGTGGATTTGGTTAATTTTTTTCCAAATAGATACATAGACAGAACGCGCTATTACAAGATTAACGAACTGCAAAATAATAGTGCCGAAGTTCAGATTATCGGTAAAATCATCAACATCAAAACTGTAGAATTTGGCAAAAACCAAAAACGATTGGTAGCGACTTTTGTAGATGATACAGGACAAATGGAACTCGTTTGGTTTCAAGGTCACAAATGGATTCGGGAGAGTTTAAAGCTCAATGAAATGTGTGTTATTTTTGGGAAATGCACCTCTTTTGGAAATGCGTTTAACATGGCGCATCCCGAAATTGAATTGATGACAGAGCATGAACAAAGTCTGCGTTCAGCGATGCAACCCGTGTATCCTTCGACAGAAACTTTGACTAATCGCGGAATTTCAAACCGGGTGATTAATAAACTGATGCAGCAATTGTTTCTGGAAACACAAGCGTTATTCACGGAAACTTTACCGGATTATTTGATTAACGAATTGAAGCTGATTCCTAAAAAAGCGGCTTTATTCAACATTCATTTTCCAAAAAGTGCTGATGTTTTAGCTAAAGCGAAATTCCGATTAATATTCGAAGAATTGTTCTTTATCCAATTGCAATTAATCACGAAGAATCTCATCCGAAAACATAAAATAAAAGGACATCCGTTTACAACTGTAGGCGAAAACTTCAATGATTTTTATCAGCATCATTTGCCTTTTCAACTGACAAATGCTCAAAAAAGAGTGATAAAGGAAATCCGAACCGATATGGGAAGCAACGCCCAAATGAACCGATTGCTGCAAGGCGATGTAGGTTCCGGAAAAACAATTGTGGCTTTTATGAGCATGCTTTTGGCGCTTGATAATGGCTTCCAAGCCTGCTTGATGGCACCAACAGAAATCCTCGCCAATCAGCATTTTATCGGTTTATCCGAATTGGCCGAAACTTTAAATATAAATATCCGAATCCTAACAGGTTCTACCAAAATAGCTCAACGCCGAATTATCCATGAAGAACTGGAAAACGGTACGTTACATATCCTTATCGGAACGCATGCTTTACTAGAAGATAAAGTAAAATTCAAGAATTTAGGACTGGCTGTAATTGATGAGCAACATCGTTTTGGCGTAGAGCAACGCTCTAAATTATGGAAGAAAAATGTGATTCCGCCACACGTTCTGGTAATGACCGCCACGCCTATTCCCCGCACTTTGGCGATGAGTTTGTATGGCGATTTAGACATTTCAGTAATTGATGAACTGCCTCCGGGACGAAAACCGATTCAGACCGTACATCGTTTTGACAGCAACCGTTTGAAGGTTTGGAAATTCCTTCGGGACGAAATCGCTTTGGGTCGCCAAATCTATATAGTGTATCCGCTCATCCAGGAATCGGAG
Organism: Flavobacterium sp. LB2P53; assembly: GCF_003970305.1. NCBI lineage: Bacteria > Pseudomonadati > Bacteroidota > Flavobacteriia > Flavobacteriales > Flavobacteriaceae > Flavobacterium > Flavobacterium sp. LB2P53. The sequence continues at coordinate 236,084 of NZ_RYDG01000003.1, read as the reverse complement.
AAAATGGATTTCAAGGATTTAATGGACGGTTACGAAAGTGTTTCCAGAGATTTCCCATTGCCACAGTATTCGATTTCAATTTTGCACGGAAAGATGAAACCAGCGGAAAAGGATGCAGAAATGAAACGCTTTTCAGAAGGGAAAACTAATATTATGGTTGCGACAACTGTAATTGAAGTTGGCGTGAATGTTCCTAATGCCAGCGTGATGATTATTGAAAGTGCGGAACGTTTTGGATTGTCGCAACTCCATCAGCTTCGAGGTCGCGTGGGTCGTGGTGCGGAGCAAAGTTATTGCATCCTGATGACAAGTCACAAATTGAGTTCTGACAGTAAAACCCGAATGGAAACGATGGTGCAAACAAACGATGGTTTCGAAATTGCGGAAGTCGACTTGAAGCTTCGTGGTCCGGGTGATTTGATGGGAACCCAACAAAGCGGCGTACTGAATCTTCAAATTGCCGATTTAGTTCGAGACAGAGATACTTTGGCTTTAGCCAGAAATTATGCTTTAAAACTTCTGAAAGAAGATGCAGGGATGCAAAAACCGGAGCATACCGCTTTGAGAGTTGTTTTCTTAGAAATGACAAAAAAGAAAAACATCTGGAATTATATTAGCTAACCTAAATTCTTATTTTGAGAATAATGTTCAACTTTTGTTTTTGATTAAAACTAAAACGGCGAGAAGTTGATATTTTATCTTGCTAACGTAATTTTTGATCGTATGTACTTTTGAATTTAGTTTCGTTAAATACTATTTTTTCTATTATCAATTAAACCATTTCCGTTTTTTGTAGTCCTACAATCTAATGAGTTTCTGAAAACATTTTTTTTAATGCTATATTTCTAAAATATTTAGAATTCAGAAACGTATTTTTTACGGACAAGACATTTGTATGTACAAACGTTAAATAAAAATTAACACCTCAATTAATTCATTTCTAAAACCTAAATTTGTCTTTAACTAAAAAAACTGAGACCTAATCTTACTTAATAACTATGAAAATTAAATACCTAGTTTATGCCTTGCTAACAATTGGAATCATTGGATTTATTGGTTACCGAATAAAAGAAAACAAAAGTAAAAGTGGCGATTCAAAAGATCAATCAGGAAACATCAAATCAATGAATGTCAGTGGAATTATTGTAGAGCCACAAACGTTTGATAATAATTTATCGCTATCTGGTTCTATTGAAGCCAATGAACAGGTTGAAATCCGGAGTGAAGTTTCAGGAATTGTTGAACGAATTTATTTTAAGGAAGGAAGTAGCGTTAGCAAAGGTCAAGTACTTTTTAAAGTGAATGATTTAGAGTTAAGAGCCCAATTGAGACAAGCATCTACTCGAGAAGGATTAGCTTCAGAAAATGCAAGAAGAGCACAATTATTACTTCAAAAAGAAGCCATTAGCCAGGAAGAATATGATTTAGCCCGAGCGGATCTAAAATCAGCAGAAGCCCAAACTCAGTTGATTCAAGTTCAAATTGCCAAAACATCTGTACGAGCGCCCTTCTCAGGAAAAATTGGTTTGCGTTCTATTTCTCCGGGGATTTATATTACACCTTCCATGTTGATTGCAAATCTTGTGAACACCAGCAAGCTAAAAATAACTTTTTCGATTCCTGAAAAATATGCTACACAAATTAAGAAAAACACCTCTTTACACTTTACAGTAGCCGGATCTAATAAAAAATATAGCGCTATGATTTATGCTATTGAGCCAAGAGTGTCTGTAGCTACCAGAACCATACAAGTACGAGCATTAGCAGAAAACAAAGACGGTAACTTATTACCGGGACTTTTTGCCGATGTAGAAATGCCTTTGAATATTATCAAAGATGCGATCTTAGTCCCAACAGAAGCGATCATTCCGGTTCAAAACGGTAAAAAAGTTTTTATTTCCAGTGGAGGAAAAGCAAAGCAAGTGATGGTCGAAACCGCCACCAGAACGGATGCTTCCATCTTAGTACTTTCAGGACTTAAGGCGGGTGATACTTTATTGACCAGTGGTATTATGTCCTTAAAAAATGATGTTCCTGTAAAAGTAACTGTCGCTAAAAATAATATTTAAGGTCAATACCCTTAAAATTAAATCCCTTTGTTTATTGGGATTAAAAACTAAATTAAAACAATGAGTTTATCAACTTTAAGTATCAAAAGACCTGTATTAACTATAGTAATGAACCTTTCCATTGTGTTATTTGGAATAATTGGATATAGTTTTTTGGGAGTCCGGGAATTTCCTTCTATTGATCCTGCGCAAATTTCGATTCGAACCAATTATGCCGGAGCAAATGCGGATATTATTGAGTCACAAATTACCGAGCCTATAGAAAAAGCAATCAATTCTATTGAAGGAATTCGAAATATTACTTCGTCGAGTACCCAAGGAAACAGCAGCATAACCATTGAATTTAATTTAGGTAAGGATCTTGAAGCTGCCGCAAATGATGTCCGGGATAAAGTATCTCAGGCAGTACGAAATTTGCCAGAAGACATTGATTCCCCTCCTGTTGTCTCTAAAGCAGATGCCGATAGTCGTGCTATTATTTCGATGACAGTTCAAAGTGATTCCAGAAATTCCCTAGAATTAAGTGATTATGCTGAAAATGTTATTGCCCAAAGATTAGAAACAATCCCAGGAGTCAGTGGAGTTCAAATTTGGGGACAACAGAGATTTGCCATGCGTTTATGGATTGATCCTGTCAAATTAGCCGCTTACGGATGTTCCGTAGCCGAAGTTAGAGATGCCTTAAATCAACAAAATGTAGAACTCCCTTCTGGAAAAATAACGGGCAATAATACGGAATTAACAGTAAAAACAGTTGGAAATTTATCTACAGCCGAAGAGTTCAATAATATTATCATTCGTTCCGAAGGAGCAAAAACGGTTCTTTTTAGTGATATAGGTACAGCGGTTTTAGGACCTGAAAATCTGGAAACAAAAATGACGCAATCCGGTTTACCGTTAGTAGGTGTAGCTATAGTTCCGCTTCCTGGTGCAAATTATTTAGATATTTCTAAAGAATTCTACAAAGAATATGATAAATTAAAAAAGGATTTACCCAAAGATATTAAATTAAACATTGTTATTGACAGCACTATTTTTGTAAAAAAATCCGTTATTGAAGTGGCTGAAACCTTATTAATTTCTATCATTCTGGTAATTCTGATCATTTATTTATTCTTTAGAGATTGGGCTATTGCCATTAGACCCTTAATTGACATACCGGTTTCGCTAATTGCAACGTTCTTCATCATGTATCTTTTTGGTTTCTCGATAAATGTACTGACTTTATTAGCTATTGTTCTTGCTACAGGGCTGGTCGTTGATGATGGAATTGTTGTCACGGAAAATATTTTTAAGAAGGTCGAAGAAGGGATGTCTCCAATTGAGGCAGCTATAAAAGGCTCTAATGAGATCTTTTTTGCTGTAATCTCGATTTCAATTACTTTAGCAGCCGTATTTTTACCGGTAATTTTTCTGGAAGGATTTGTTGGGCGGCTATTTCGGGAGTTTGGCGTCGTCATAGGAGCCGCAGTATTAATTTCGGCTTTTGTCTCATTAACATTAACACCTATGTTAAATGCCTATTTGATGAAAGGCGGGGAACAAAAAAAATCAAAATTCTATATTTATTCGGAACCATTTTACCAAAGATTGAATAGTGGTTATGCCAGTGCGTTAAGTACTTTTATGAAACGAAAATGGATCAGTTTTCCCATTCTTATAGCTTGTTTTGGATTAATATATGTATTTTTTAATTTATTGCAAAAAGAAACTGCTCCTTACGATGACCGTAGTGCTCTTGTCATGAGAATGACAACTCCTGAGGGTTCGTCCTACGAATACACGGACCGCTTTATGCAAGAATTATCACAATTAGTAGATGATTCTATTCCGGAAAAAGAGGTTGCTTTGGTAATTACATCACCGGGATGGGGTTCCTCCTCTGTAAATAGTGGAATGATTCGACTGGCACTCTCAGAAACAGGGGAACGAGAAAAATCTCAAAAGGAAATTGCAGAAAAATTAAACCGATTAACAAAAAAATATCCCGAAATTAAGACTTCAGTTATTGAAGAACCTACTATTGCAGTAAACAGACGTGGAGGTCTACCGATTGAATACATTATTCAGGCACCTAATTTTAAACAATTAGAAAAAAAGATTCCTGAATTTATGGATGAGGCTGCCAAAAACCCTACGTTTTCGGTTACCGATGTAAACCTAAAATTTAACAAACCCGAAATCAATGTTACTATTGATCGGGAAAAAGCGAAAAGTTTAGGTATATCTGTTATGGATATTGCACAAACCTTACAACTATCTTTGAGCGGACAGCGTTTTGGTTATTTTATGCGCAATGGAAAACAATATCAGGTCATTGGACAATTTGAACAAGAAGATCGATCCAAACCTTTGGATCTAACTTCTATGTATGTAAAAAATAGTAGTGGAGAATTAATCCAAATGGATAATGTTGTTAGTATTCAAGAACAGAGCAATCCGCCACAATTGTACCACAATAACCGATACATGTCAGCCACTGTAACTGCCGGATTAGCACCGGGAAAAAGTATCAGTGATGGAATTGATGCCATGAATGAAATTAAAGCGAAAGTACTTGACGACACTTTTACCACTGATTTAGGGGGCGAATCCAGGGATTATGTAGAGAGTAGTTCTAATACCTCTTTTGCTTTTGGATTGGCTTTACTGTTAATATTTTTGATTCTGGCAGCACAATTTGAGAGTTTTATCGATCCTTTAATTATTATTTTGACAGTTCCAATGGCTGTTGCAGGTGCTTTATTCTCCCTTTGGTTGTTTGATCAGACGTGGAATATTTTCAGCCAAATTGGAACGGTAATGCTTATTGGATTAGTCACGAAGAATGGGATTTTGATAGTTGAGTTTGCCAATAAACTGAGAGAAGAAGGAAAACCAAAACTGGAGGCTATTTTAGAAGCTTCTGAATCCAGACTTCGTCCTATTTTAATGACTAGTTTAGCTATTTCATTGGGAGCTTTGCCTATTGCCTTATCTTTAGGAGAAGCATCTACCAGTAGAATTGGAATGGGAGTTGTCATTGTTGGCGGAACAATTTTCTCTTTAATTCTAACTTTATTTGTAATCCCTGCCATGTACTTAATGTGGTCTAAAGCTCGAAAACATTATCCTGAATTTGATCATATTGAAGAATATGAAAAAGAAGTTCAATAATTTGAACGGAGCTACAAATGACAAGGATTTATCTGTGATAAAAAAAACAATTATGACAAACACTAAAATACTCTTTCGCAGTTTAATTTTAATTTTCTTTTGTATTTTAAATACCCAAGCACAAGAAGTGCTAACATTGGAAAGCGCCATAAAGATAGCTTTGGAAAACAATTACGAAATAAAAATTGCAGCCAATAATTTAAAAATAGAAAAAACAAACGTAGCGGTTGGAAATGCAGGAATGCTACCCACCGTAACAGCTTCTGTAGTGGACAATAACAGCGTTCAAAATAGTTCCCAAACCAGGCAAGACGGAGCAGAAACGAAATTAGACAATGCTAAAAATAACAGTTTGAGTTATGGTGTAGGTCTGAACTGGACCATTTTTGACGGATTCCGAATGTTTGCCCGAATGAACCAGCTCAAAGAGTTACAAAAACTTGGGGAAGCCCAATTAAAGCTGACCTTAATTACTAAAATTAGTGACGTAAATGCTGCTTATTATGATTTAGTGCAGCAACAACAACAATTGGCCGCTTTGGATACGACAATTGTTATTTCAAATCAGCGATTAATTTTGGCACAAAACCGATTTACAATCGGAAAAGCATCTAAATTAGAGGTTTTGAATGCTCAGGTAGATTTAAATACTGACCAAGTCGCACTTTTAAGACAAAAAGAACTCTATGCTAACAGCAAAATCCTGCTGAATCAAATTATGGCCAGAGATCTTAAAATTAATTTTAAAGTAATCGATGTACTTGCAGTAGACCGACTGTTATTTCTTCCGGAACTTACTGTGCTGGCCGAAAAGCAAAATCCACAATTAGAAGCTCAGATCATCAATAAAAGAGTAGCTGAATTGCAATTGAAGCAAATCAAAGCAGGACGTTATCCTACAATCAGAGTTAATACGGCCTATAACTTTTCAGAAAGTCAATCCAGTCTTGGTTTCGTCACACAATCGCAATCCAGAGGTTTTAATTATGGCTTTACAGCAACATTAAACCTGTTTGATGGCTTTTCTCAAAATAGAAATGAAAAAATAGCGAAAATTCAAATTGAAAATTCCAAAACATCAATTCAGCAACAAAATTTGATCCTAAATGCTCAATTGGCAACCTCCTATCAAACCTATTTGACCAATTTAGAATTGATAACATTAGAAGAAAAAAATCAAGCAATAGCCCAACAGAATTTGACTATAACTTTAGATAAATTTCGCATTGGAACCATTACCACTCTAGAATTCAGAACCGCACAATTGAATTATGTTAATGCAAAGGTTCGCTATAGTAACGCCCAATTTCAAGGCAAATTATCTGAAATTGCACTTCGAGAATTGGCGGGAAATCTTATTTTTTAATTTGACAATAATTCACAATTTTGTTCTTTTTTCCATGGCTCAATTTTCAAATTTTAAGGGCAAAACGAATGGTAGTTTACAGTAAAAATTTTGATTCCTTATTTAGAACCAGAAAGTTCATTTTAGTTTATTTTTGCAAATAAAAAATCTGAATGACTTCGTATAACCCTAAAGATTGGATTAGTTTTATTTTCCATTTAAGCAAAGCCGATACTTTTCGGAAATTGATACCAATGATGCTACTTATTGGTGTTTATTCCGGTATAATAGGGTATTTGGAAATTGAATATTGGCATTTGCCGGATAACAGTCCCGTAAAAAACATTTCAATAATGCACGGAATGTTGGGTTTTGTAATTTCATTATTATTAGCCTACCGAACCAATACAGCTTATGATCGCTGGTGGGAAGGAAGAAAATTATGGGGATCATTGGTAAATAACAGTCGTAATTTATCTATTAAATTGTCTGCAATGTTGCAGGACGAAAAAGATCGTAATTTCTTTCGCAAAATAATTCCCGGGTATGCCTCAATTTTACACAAACATTTAAACGACCGTGACACCAGCCTGCAACTTTTTGACGATTTGGATTTAGACATTGATCATCAGAAACACAAGCCTAATCAGGTCGCAAAAATGATGTTTCAAAAAATCAATGATTTGTATGTTTCTAAAAAAATAACAGGCGACCAACTCTTGATTTTAAATACTGAAGTTCATTCGTTTACTGATATTTGTGGTGCTTGTGAACGTATAAAAAACACTCCTATCCCCTATTCATACAGTGCTTTTATCAAAAAATTTATTTTTATTTATGTACTGACTTTGCCTTTTGGATACGTGTTCAGTTTGGGATATTATGTAATTCCGGTTGTGGTATTTATCTTTTATGTTTTAGCAAGTTTAGAGCTGATTGCCGAAGAAATTGAAGACCCTTTTGGCATGGATGCCAATGATCTGCCCACTAAAAAAATGGCGGAAAACATAAAAAAACACGTCGAAGAATTAATTTAAATATTCCATAAATAGCACTAAAATTTAAGTTATTTACTTTAAATTTAGACTTTTCCTTTTTTAAAGTTTAAATTTATGAATAGTAATCGTACCTTCATCAACCCACCACATTTATCAAACGAGAAATCGTTAAAAACATTAGTGGAGAACCGAACGGTTTACTCTTTGAACCATTGCGAACTAAATCTTTTTGAAACTTATGAATCATCGGCATTAGTCCCTCTAAAATTTAATGATTTTGTAGTGACTAGCATGCTCAGAGGTAAAAAAGTGATGCATCTTTTTGATGATCCGAGCTTTGTGTACTTACCAGGAGAAACAGTAGTGATTCCCTCAAATGTAGAAATGAAAATTGATTTCCCGGAGGCTACAAGAAAAAATCCAACACAGTGTTTGGCTTTGGCCATAGAGCAAACTAAGATTATAGATACCTTACAGTTTTTGAACGAACGGTATCCTAAAGACGGAAACGACCAATTTTGGCAATTAAACGACCAAAATTATTTTTTCTACAACAATGTAGAACTGGCAGCTACCATTAATAAATTAATCAAAGAATGCATGAGTATTTAATTGGTGCAACAAACTTTCCCCCAATATAATTATCATATTTTGCCTTAAATTCTGGTCTTTGTGCTACGTTATCCATATTGTTATCTGTTTATATTTTATCAAAAATAGTTACCTATTTCTCTTTAGAATAGCACAATTCATTCAAGTAATAGCATTAAATTTAAATATGTGTTTTTTTAACCTAATTTTATTGTTTAATTCACATATAATTATATTTAAGATTCCTTTATCTGTATTTTTGGTACGTAGTCAATCCATATAAATGAGTTGTAAAAAACCAAAAAAATTGTTTCTTACTCCAAACTGCAATCCTTATATTTGCAGTCTCATTAAAATTAAAAGATGAAAATATCTTACAACTGGTTAAAACAATTTATTAAAATAGACTGGAAATCCGAAGAAACTGCAGCATTACTAACTGATTTAGGGTTAGAAGTAGAAATTGTTGATAAATACCAATCCGTAAAAGGCGGATTAGAAGGCATTGTTGTAGGACACGTGCTTACGTGCATCCAACATCCGGATGCTGACCGATTAAAAATTACCACAGTCGATTTAGGAAATGGCGTTCCTGTACAGATTGTATGTGGTGCCACTAATGTTGCTGCAGGACAAAAAGTGCCGGTTGCTACTATTGGAACCACATTATATGACGCCTCGGGAATTGCTTTTATAATAAAAAAAGGAAAAATTCGCGGACAGGAAAGTCACGGAATGATTTGTGCAGAAGATGAACTAGGACTAGGCGATAGCCATGACGGAATTATGATACTGGACGATGCTTTAGCAGCAGGAACTCCTGCATCCACCGTTTTTAAAATTGAAAATGACGAAGTTTTCGAAATTGGATTGACACCCAATCGTGCTGATGCCATGAGCCATTTGGGAACTGCTCGGGATTTGAGAGCAGGAATGCTGCAAAGCGGTGTCAATGTAGAACTGATCACCCCTTCGGTAAGTAATTTTAGAGTAGATAAAAGAACCTTAAAAATTGATATTGATGTCAAAGAGTCTAAACTGGCTCCTAGATATTGTGGTGTAACCATTTCTGGTATAGAGGTAAAACCATCACCAGCTTGGTTGCAAAACCGATTGAAAGCTATTGGAATCAATCCTAAAAATAATATTGTAGATGTAACCAATTATGTTTTACATGAGCTGGGTCAACCACTTCATGCCTTTGATGCTGCAAAAATTAATGGAAAGATACTCGTACAAACACTTCCTACCGGAACTAAATTCATTACTCTTGATGATGTAGAAAGAACCTTACACGAAGAAGATTTAATGATTTGTGATGAAAAAGGACCTTTATGTATTGCCGGTGTTTTTGGCGGAAAAAAATCAGGAGTAGGTGAACATACCAATTCTATTTTTCTGGAAAGTGCTTATTTTAATCCCGTAAGTATTCGTAAAACAGCGAAAAGACATCAATTGAATACGGATGCTTCCTTTCGATTTGAAAGAGGAATTGACCCAACCATTACCGCATACGCCCTAAAAAGAGCAGCTCTATTAATACAAGAAGTAGCAGGAGGCGAAATAACATCTGATGTTGTGGATATGTACCCAAAAAAATTGGAAGACTTTTCAGTGTTTTTAAATTTTAGTAAAGTCGCTAAAATAATTGGTCAGGAATTACCAAAAGATACGATCAAACAAATCTTAGCGTCATTAGAAATTAAAATCAATAGTGTTTCTGACGCAGGTTTAGGTTTAACCATTCCGGCTTACCGGGTTGATGTACAAAGAGAAATTGATGTAATTGAAGAAATATTAAGGGTTTACGGTTACAATAACATTAAATTTTCAAAAAAATTGAATGCTACTGTTTCTAATTCTCCCAGAAACGAAGACTATAAGATACAAAATCTGATTGCCACACAATTAAATTCTCAAGGATTTAATGAGATGATGGCTAATTCGCTGACGACCGCTTCTTATGTAGCGCTGAGTGAAATACTTAAAGAAGAACATAACGTAACAATGCTGAATCCGTTAAGTGCTGATTTATCAACAATGCGACAATCCCTGTTATTCTCCGGATTAGAGGCTGTTTCCTATAATATTAATCGTAAAAATTCCGATTTAAAATTATTTGAATTTGGAAAATCATACCACAACTATCTTGCTGGTTATGAAGAGAAAAAACATTTGACTTTATTTCTTTCCGGAAACAGAAATCAAGAAAATTGGACTAACGCTCAAAAACCCTCTGATTTCTTTTTGTTCAAAGGCTATGTCCATGGGATCCTTTCAAGATTAGGGATTCAAAAAACACAAAATTTACCTGTTACATCTGATATTTTTTCTGAAGGAATTGCAATTGGATGTCACAAAGATACTTTGGTAGAATTTGGGGTGGTAAAAAAATCAATATTGAAGCATTTTGGAATCAAACAAGAAGTATTTTTTGCAGATTTTAATTGGGCTCTAATTTTAAAATTAATTTCTGCGAAGATAAAATATACCGAGATTCCAAAATATCCGGAAGTGCGCAGGGATTTGGCTTTGCTTATAGATCAAAACATAACTTATGAAAGTATTTATAACATTGCACGTCAGACAGAAAAAACACTTTTAAAAGACATTAATTTATTTGATGTATATCAAGGTCAAAATCTTCCTGAAGGGAAAAAATCATACGCTTTAAGTTTCGCTATCCAAGACTGTTCTAAAACACTGACGGATGCGCAAATTGACAAAATTATGAGCAAGTTGCAAAATAATTTTATAACTGAACTCGGAGCCACTTTGAGATAAGTTCAATTTTATCTAAGTAAAATATAATCCCGATGCTAAAAAACTTAGTATCGGGGTTTTTTTATAACAAAAAAGCCCTGCAAATTGCGAGGGCTCTTAAGACTAACAAAATATCAACCTCTAATCAAAAATTATTGTTTAGGTAATACAACTGCATCAATAACGTGAATCACACCATTAGATTGGTTCACATCAGCAATTGTTACTTTAGATTTTCCTCCATTTTCATCCGAGATATATAAATCTTTACCTTTCATCCAAGCAGTTAAGTTTCCGCCACTAACTGTTTTTAAGGTTGCTTTTCCTTTTCCCATTTTAATTGCTTTAGCAATATCTGAAGCATTCATTTTTCCAGCTACAACATGGTACGTAAGTATTGTTTGTAACATCTTTAAGTTTTCTGGTTTTAACAATGTAGTTACAGTTCCTGCTGGTAAATTATCAAACGCAGCATTTGTTGGGGCAAAAACGGTGAATGGTCCTGTACTTTGTAATGTTTCAACTAAACCAGCTGCTGTTACAGCTGCAACTAAAGTAGTATGGTCTTTAGAGTTTACCGCATTTTCAACAATATTTTTAGTTGGATACATCGCAGCTCCTCCAACCATTACACTTTTTTGAGCGAAAGATGTAGCTCCAAATACTAATGTCATTAATGCAATTGATAAAAATTTTCTAGTTTTCATATTTTTTTTTTTAAAGTTATATAAAAGCATTTACGCACTATTATTACTTTTGGTTTTAAAAAAATAAAAATATTTTTCAAAATATTGATTTTCAAATAATTATATTTTTTTAATAGTGTTATGAAAATGAAACGAAGTAAAATAGCCCAGATGGCAGCAAGTATCCTTTTTATGGTGCTACCCAAAGTTATTTTTTAAAAATTAGTACTGCACAATAAAAAGATACTGCGAACAGCGGGACGATTGTGGATGGTGAACTTATATGTTATGCTCCTTAAAAAGGAAGCAAAAAAAAGCCCCACATTACTGTGGAGCTTTCTATTTTCAAAAAATCAAGAAATTATTTTTTCTCTGACTTTTCCATTTTAGCTTTTAATGCTGCTAATACATCATTACTATCACCTAAAGTTGATGCCGAAGCATTGTTTGTAGATGCTGAAGATGATGTGTTTTCAGTAGCTGCTTTCACATTTTTCTCTTCTTCTTCACGGAAGATAGCAGTGTGAGAGGCAACTACTCTTTTGAATTCTTTGTTGAATTCGATAACTTTGAAATCAGCTGTTTCGCCTTTTTTCAATTTCTTTCCGTCTTCTTTTTCAAGGTGACGTGTAGGAATGAAAGCAACGATATCATCACCAAATTCTACAGTAGCTCCTTTGTCAACAATTTCAGAGATTTCACCGTTATGGATTGTTCCAACTGCAAATGAATCTTCATATTGATCCCAAGGATTAGCAGTAGTTTGTTTGTGACCTAAAGATAATTTACGTCCATCAACATCTAATTCTAATACTACTACATCAAGTTTTTCACCAACATTTACAAATTCAGATGGGTGTTTGATTTTCTTTGTCCAAGATAGGTCTGAGATGTAAATCAATCCATCAATTCCTTCTTCTAGTTCTACGAAAATACCAAAGTTTGTAAAGTTTCTAACGATACCTGAATGTTTAGAACCTACAGGATATTTAGAAGTGATATCAGTCCAAGGATCTTGAGACAATTGTTTGATACCTAATGACATTTTACGGTCATCTCTGTCTAATGTTAAGATAACTGCTTCAACAATATCTCCTACTTTTACGAAATCTTGAGCAGAACGTAAATGAGTAGACCAAGACATTTCAGAAACGTGGATTAAACCTTCAACACCTTCAGCCACTTCAATAAATGCACCGTAATCAGCGATTACAACTACTTTACCTTTTACTTTGTCTCCAATTGCTAATTTAGCATCCAGAGCATCCCAAGGGTGAGCGTTTAATTGTTTCAATCCTAATTGAATTCTTGTTTTTTCGTCATCGAAATCAAGGATTACAACATTTAATTTTTGGTCTAATTCCAATACTTCAGATGGGTGGTTGATTCTTGACCAAGAAAGGTCAGTAATGTGAATCAATCCATCAACTCCACCTAAGTCAATAAAGACACCATAAGAAGTAATGTTTTTAACAACACCTTCTAATACTTGTCCTTTTTGCAATTGACCGATGATTTCTTTTTTCTGGATTTCGATATCCGCTTCAATAAGCGCTTTATGAGAAACAACAACATTTTTGAATTCGTGGTTGATTTTTACCACTTTGAATTCCATCATTTTGTTTACATATACATCGTAGTCTCTAATTGGTTTAACATCAATTTGAGATCCTGGTAAAAACGCTTCAATTCCGAAAACGTCAACGATCATACCACCTTTAGTTCTGCATTTTACAAAACCATTAACGATTTCTCCTGTTTCGTTAGCCGAAATAACTCTATCCCATGATTTGATAGTACGTGCTTTTCTGTGAGACAATACTAATTGACCTGTTTTATCCTCACGGATGTCAATTAATACTTCAACAGTATCACCTACTTTTAAGCTTGGGTTGTAACGGAATTCGTTCAATGAAATAACACCTTCCGATTTTGCGTTGATATCAACAATAACGTCTCTATCTGTAATTCTAACAACTGTTCCATCTACTACTTCTTCTTGATCCGTAGCGATAAATGTTTTTGAAACTAGTTCTTCAAATTCTAATAAGTTTTTTTGATCCACTGCATCAATACCTTCTTCAAAGTTGTGCCAGTTAAAATTTGCTAAAAACTCTTCTTGTGATTTTACTTGTTCAGACATGCTGATTGAAAATTTGTATTCTGTATTCTCTCGAGTTTCTTAATGTGCTAGAAAACAACAGAAGTTGTTTGTATAATTAAGTAATACCTAAAGGAAACTCTTATTCACCAAAAGGACTGCAAAAGTAACACATTTATCTTAATTTGCAAAATAATTTAAATGCGATAATGTCTTGGTTTTTAGGAGCAGTACGTTTTGGGGTTTTTATGACGATTACTCCCGCTTTCCGCTATATCTTTTATACAGTATCCAGCCTTTTGAAGGCTGGATACTGTATAAAAGGATGCCGCTTCACTCGGGGCTAGTTATGTAAATATTTGATTACCAGCATAAAAAAACCGATAGCTATTTTTAGTTATCGGTTTTTTTTATTTTTCTTTCCTTTCTAATGACTTACATTTTCAAAATCTACAGGATTGTGTTTGTGCTTGAATAAAACGGCAAAAGCCAAGGCAATTATCAGTGCATACATAGCAAAAGCCAACCAAATGGTATGCCAGTCTTTCATAAAAATGGCTTTACTAAACAATCCATCAGCCGTAATTGTATTCCCTTGAGCAGTCACAAATTCTAACATCTTTGAATTTGTCGTTTCTGTTTCCAGAAAACCAGCCAAATCTGTAGTATTATTAAATGATTTTGTAAAGTATTTATCAATAGCCCATCCCGAAGTAAAACTTCCTAAAACCGCTCCAAAACCATTGGTCATCATCATAAACAATCCTTGTGCCGAAGAACGATTTTTTGGATCTGTGGTGGTTTCAACAAATAATGATCCTGATATATTAAAGAAATCAAATGCCATTCCGTATACCACACAGGACATAATAATCATCCACAACCCGTCTGTAGGATTGCCGTAAGCAAATAATCCAAAACGCAATACCCAAGCCAGCATACTGATCAACATCACTTGTTTGATACCAAAACGTCTTAGAAAAAAAGGAATCGCAAGAATAAATAAAGTCTCCGATATTTGAGAAATCGACATGATAATAGTTGAATATTCCACTACGAAAGAATCAGCATATTTTGGAAAATGTTTGAATTCATCCAAGAAAACATCTCCGTACGCATTTGTTAATTGTAAAGCGCCTCCTAAAAACATGGAGAAAACAAAGAACAAAGCCATTTTATAATCTGCGAATAACTTAAAGGATTCTAATCCTAGTGTTTCCATCACAGAAGCATTCTCTTTAGACAAGCGCTGCGGTTTACATTTGGGTAACGTAAAAGAGTAAATTCCCAAAAGTACCGCTGCTAAACCTGCAATATAAAATTGATATTCCGTTGCTTTATTTCCGGTCAAATTAGTGATCCACATAGCAACAATAAAACCGATTGTTCCCCAAACCCGTATTGGAGGGAAATTTTTGATTACATCTTTATTGTTTAATTTTAGAGCCGTGTAAGAAATTGAGTTACTCAAAGCAATCGTTGGCATATAAAAACACATTGCTAAAAGCATACTATAAATAAAGGTTTCCGGAGTAGTAACTTGTGGGATAAAAAATAATACTGCAGCATACAAAATATGAAGAATTCCATATAATTTCTCAGCATTTACCCATCGATCAGCAATAATTCCGGTTAGTGTCGGCATAAATAAAGAAGCAATTCCCATAGTTCCAAAAACCAATCCAAATTGAGTTCCTTCCCAATTCTTGGTGCCAAACCAATAATTTGCAATGGTAATCAACCAAGCTCCCCAAACAAAAAACTGAAGAAAACTCATTATTACCAATCTATTTTTAATTCCCATGCGATGAATTGTTTTTTTTATTTTAAAAAATTTACAAGGCGTAAATCTACTATTAAAAATTAAATCTGCAACTAATTATATCGTTTTAGTAATTTCATTTACTAATTCTAAAACAAGCTCAAATTGCTCTTTACGATTTAAATGTGAATTGTCAATTTCTATAGCATCATCGGCCATTATCAAGGGAGAATCTTCCCGGTGAGTATCAATATAATCCCGCTCTTCTACATTTTTGAGAACTTTTTCATACGTGATACTATCGCCCTTTTGAACTAACTCGTCATAGCGTCTTTTTGCTCTTGTGCTTGCACTGGCGGTCATGAATATTTTAAGCTCGGCATCCGGAAAAACAACGGTACCTATATCTCTGCCGTCCATAACAATTGCTTTGTCTTTTCCCATTTCTTTTTGCTGTTCGACTAATTTACTGCGAACCTCAGAAACTTCGGCTACTTTACTGACAAAACTAGACACTTCAATCGTTCTGATTTCAGTTTCGACATTCACATCATTCAAATACATTTCGGCAAAACCCAAATCAGTATTGAATTTAAACTGCAACTTAATATTTGACAAACTATTAATCAATGCTTGTTTATCAAAAAAAGTGGCGTTAACATATCCTTTTTGCATCGCAAAAAAAGTAACGGCACGATACATTGCTCCGGTATCTACAAATACATATCCAAAATGATTTGCGAGTTGTTTGGCTAAAGTACTTTTTCCGGTTGATGAAAAACCGTCAATCGCAATGGTGATTTTTTTGTTCAAAATGTAAAATTTAAAGTTCAATGTTATATCAAAATCATTCTTGAAAATTAATTGTCAATCCAAAAAGGCTTGTATTTCCTGCTAAGGTATATCTTGAATATGAATAATTAAATTTAAGTTTATTTAATTTAAGTCCAAAACCCAATGAAATTCCTGAAAAATTACGTTTCTCGACAATACGTAATTCTTCGGCTCGTCTAAAATTATATCCCAATCGCAAATTAAGGGCTCTTTTAGGAAAAAGCTCTACTCCCATAATTACATGACGCAAAGCATTATTTACAAATGACACCTTCTCTTCGGTTGATTCTCCATTAAATGAAGATGTAGCTCTAGCTGGATTTGAAAAAGCAATATTCCATTGCTGTAAATTCTCTAAAGTAAGATGCCAGCGAATAGGGACATTTTCTAATTCCTGTGACACTCCTGCGATTATTTCTAGTGGCAGTTTTTCATTTGTACCATTATACGTTGAAAACTGTGTGCCTATATTTCGAATGGCCAAAGCCCAATTGACATCATTTTTTTCATCAATAAAAAGAGCGCCTATATCTAACGCACCACCAAAAGAATTATAAATGTCTAAATTTGAAGAAATCAATTTAGCGCTCGCACCAATATGAATATTCGTATAGGGAATATTATAGGCATACCCGAAAGAAAGCGCTATTTCACTTCCAGTAAATGCTGCCGTAGGCTGGCCATTTTCATCAAATCCTTCAAAATTACCATAATTTACATAATTTATACCCGCCTGAAAGGTCTGTAAATGACGATCGTATGTATACGCGTACGAAGCAGTTCCATAAGTCACTTCATTAAAGTAGCTCCCGTAATTCAAAGCCAGATGATTGTCCATTTCTGCATTTATAGTAGCCGGATTAAAATGGACCTGATTGACATCCTCATCATAAATTGTAATCACTTTCCCGCCTAAAGCTGCCTGTCTTGGTGAGGTCACTAAATTTAAAAACTGATAGGTGTACTTCCCTCCTATTTGACTGTAAGACACAGCACAAACAAAAATAAAAGAGTACAGATATAGTTTTTTTAGCATGCTTTAAATTGGAGTTTGTATAAGTAAAACGCAACTGCGAAGATAAAATTATAAATACAATAAATGGCAACTTTAAAACTGGTAATTACAAATAAAAAAATCCAAATTCCTTTGCTTGAAAATCAAGTTTTAGAAGTTGGATTTTAAATTTAGAATTTGTTTTATTACAAATCCTTAGCGTTTTTAACCTTTTGATCAGTTAGAGCATATTTCAATACTTCGCTCATTTCTTTTACATAATGAAAAGAAAGTCCTTCCAGATATTCAGGTTTTATTTCATCAATATCACTCTTATTTTCATGACACAGAATAATTTCTTTAATATTGGCTCTTTTTGCAGCCAAAATCTTTTCTTTGATTCCGCCTACTGGCAACACTTTCCCACGTAAAGTAATTTCTCCTGTCATGGCTAGGTTTTTCTTCACTCGTTTTTGTGTAAATAACGAAACTAAGGACGTCAGCATTGCAATTCCTGCACTTGGTCCGTCTTTTGGAGTGGCTCCTTCCGGAACGTGTAAGTGAATGTTATATTTAGAAAGCAGCTCTGAATCCAATCCTAAAAATGATGCATTGGCCTTGATATATTCTAAAGCAATGGTGGCAGATTCTTTCATTACTGTACCCAAGTTTCCGGTAATTGTCATGGTTCCTTTTCCTGGGGAAAGCAACGATTCTATAAACAAAATATCACCGCCAACAGAGGTCCAGGCCAAACCAGTTACTACTCCGGCAACATCATTATTCTCGTATTTATCTCTTTCTAGCCTTGGAACACCTAGCGTTTTTATGATATCGTCATCCGTTACTTTTTTATTATACGCTTCCTCCATTGCAACGGATTTTGCTGCGTTACGGATTACTTGAGCAATTTTAGCTTCTAGGCCACGAACTCCGGATTCACGTGTGTATCCTTCGACAATTTTTTCTAATTGTTTTTTACCAATAGTTAAATCTTTGGTTGTCAAACCATGTTCTTTCAATTGTCTTGGAAACAAATGCTGACGTGCAATTTCTACCTTTTCTTCAATCGTATAGCCTGACATTTTGATGATTTCCATTCTGTCTTTCAACGCAGGTTGAATCGCAGCCATATTATTCGATGTAGCAATAAACATCACTTTAGACAAATCATATCCCATTTCAAGGAAATTATCATAAAAAGAATTGTTTTGTTCCGGATCTAAAACTTCCAATAATGCTGATGACGGATCACCTTGGTTGCTGTTTGATAATTTATCGATTTCATCCAAAACAAAAACAGGATTTGAGGTTCCGGCTTTTTTCAAGCTTTGGATAATTCGTCCAGGCATGGCACCTATATACGTTTTTCTATGTCCGCGAATTTCCGCTTCATCACGCAACCCACCAAGAGAAATTCTAACATATTTTCGGCCTAAAGCTTCTGCAATAGAGCGTCCAATAGATGTTTTTCCAACTCCGGGAGGTCCTGTCAAGCAAATAATTGGGGATTTCATATCATTTCGCAATTTTAAAACTGCCAAATGTTCTATCATTCTTTTCTTAACATCTTCAAGACCAAAATGATCTCTATCTAATATTTTCTGTGCTCTTTTTAAATCGAATTTATCATTAGAATATTCGTTCCAAGGCAATTCCAAAAACAACTCCAGATAGTTTCTTTGAATACCAAAATCAGGCGCTTGGGGATTCATGCGACGCATTTTAGACAATTCCTTATCAAAATGTTTTTTGGTTTTCTCGTCCCATTTTTTGGTCAAGGACTTCTGTAACATTTCGTCCATTTCCTCTTCCTGAGAAACGCCACCTAATTCTTCCTGAATGGTTTTCATTTGCTGGTGCAGGAAATATTCACGCTGTTGTTGGTCTAAATCAAACCGAACTTTAGACTGAATATCATTTTTTAATTCGAGTTTTTGCAACTCAATATTCATGTAGCGAAGTGTTTCTAAAGCCCTTTCTTTCAATTCATTAATCGCCAATAAATCTTGTTTTTCTTTAACTGTCAAATTCATATTCGAAGTCACAAAGTTGACTAAAAACGATTGGCTTTCAATATTCTTGATCGCAAAAGTAGCTTCACTGGGAATGTTTGGACTTTCTTTTATAATCTGAATCGCTAATTCTTTGATTGAATCCAGAATGGCAACAAATTCAGTATCGTTTTTCTTAGGTCTTTTCTCTGGAACTTCCTTGATTTTTGCAGTAATATAAGATGTTTCATCAATAACAGTCTCAATCTCAAAACGTTTTTTACCTTGAAGAATTACCGTTATATTCCCGTCAGGCATTTTCAGTACACGTAAAATACGGGCTACCGTACCTATTTTATGAATATCTGCTTTGGTTGGGTCTTCATCTTCCTCATTGATTTGAGCAACAACTCCAATAGTTTTCCCTGCAGCGTTAGCGTCATTGATCAATTTAATCGATTTATCGCGTCCCGCAGTAATTGGTATTACAACTCCTGGAAATAAAACCATATTCCGCAAGGGCAATATAGCCAATAATTCAGGTAAAGCCTCATTGTTCATTTCCTCCTCGTCTTCGGGAGTCAAAAGTGGAATTAAATCTGCTTCCGAATCAAATTCCTGAAGTGACAGATTGTCAATAGTAAGTATTTTATGATTTGACATATATTTATTTAAGTCTTTTTGTCATTAAAAATTTTCATTTGCCAAGTAAATATATGATATCATAGTATTAATTTAAATAAAATCGTTGTATGACACTAATAATTTGTACAACCCTAAAAGAGACAATCATTATGCCAAAGTAAAAGCAAATTAATTTTATCTTCCTACAAATAATTCGAAAGATATATCTTTCTTTTTTTTTTAGCTTTTTTCAACACTTGATTCGCATGGGTAAATATTACCTATGAAATGTCTTTGATAAATAGGAGGAAGTGTTAGTTTTTGATTCAGTCAGACTGCTAAAAAATTTTTCAAATAAAAAAAGGACAAAGAAGAATTTTTCTTCCTTGTCCCTTATGGTGGGCAATGAGGGGTTCGAACCCCCGACCCCCTCGGTGTAAACGAGGTGCTCTGAACCAGCTGAGCTAATTGCCCTAAACAATGTAGATATTTTCATATCCTTATTGCGAGTGCAAATATACAGCTAGAAATCGTATCTGCAAGCAAAAAAGTAAAAAAAATCAATAAAATAGTGACTCAGTTTTCTTTCGTGCTCTATAATAGCACTTTATCTTTGTAATGAAAAACTAGTATTTTTTTGTATTCATTCGCTATAGTCTTACATTTGCGACATAAACAATAGATAATGGCCAGGTTCAAAGAAAACGATTTACCAAAATCAAAAATTACTGCAAGTTCACTCCAAAAAGCAACTGTAATATTTCAATATGCAGGAAATCACCGATGGAAATTTTATGTAGGATTAGTTTTTTTATTATTCACTGGAGCGACTGCTCTTGCTTTTCCTAAGTTGATGGGAATGCTAATTGATTGTGTGAAAAACAAAGATAATACTCAAGCTAACATGATTGCGGGTGGTTTAATTGTAATCTTATTTCTTCAGTCCATTTTTTCGTTTTTTAGATTGTATTTATTTGTCAATTTTACGGAGAATACTTTAGCTAATCTACGATTATCACTGTACAGCAATTTGGTAAAACTACCTATGTCTTTCTTCTCGCAAAAGCGTGTTGGCGAATTAAACAGTAGAATCAGTTCAGATATTACCCAGATACAAGATACTTTAACATCTACTATAGCCGAATTCTTAAGACAATTCATTTTAATTATTGGTGGCGTTCTTTTATTGGCCAATGAAAGCATCAAATTGACATTATTGATGTTGTCCGTAGTGCCGCTAGTGGCTGTTGCTGCGGTTATTTTTGGGCGATTCATCAGGAAATATTCAAAAAATGTTCAAGATAAAGTGGCCGAAAGTCAAGTAATTGTTGAAGAAACCATGCAAGGCATCAGTATTGTTAAGGCTTTTGCCAATGAGTGGTACGAAATTGCCCGTTACAACGGAAAAATAAAAGAAGTGGTTGCAATTGCCATCAAAGGCGGGAAATACCGAGGGTATTTTGCTTCATTCATTATTTTCTGTCTTTTTGGAGCTATTGTTGCCGTAGTTTGGTTTGGTGTTCGATTGAGTATTAGCGGAGAAATGAGCGTTGGCCAATTGATTTCGTTTGTGTTGTATTCTACATTTGTAGGTGCTTCTTTTGGCGGAATTGCGGAACTATATGCCCAAATCCAAAAAGCGATTGGCGCAACCGAACGTGTTTTTGAATTATTAGATGAAACTCCTGAAAAAATTAATTCGGTGCGTGATCCGGCTGCAATTGAAAAAATAAAAGGCAATGTCACTTTCAAGAATGTAGCGTTCAGTTACCATTCCAGAAAAGAAATTAAAGTATTAAAAGACGTTAGTTTTACCGCTAATTTTGGTCAAAAAATTGCTATTGTCGGACCAAGCGGAACCGGAAAATCTACTATTGCTTCCCTGTTATTGCGTTTTTATACGATTGACGAAGGAGAAATATTGGTTGACGGAAAAAATATTTATGATTTTGATTTAGAAAGTCTTCGTGGAAACATGAGTATTGTACCGCAAGACGTAATATTATTTGGCGGAACCATCAGAGAGAATATTGCTTATGGAAATCCCAATGCTACCGAAGAAGAAATTGTTACTGCTTCAAAACAAGCCAATGCCTATAATTTTATCGAAAGTTTCCCTGAAAAATTTGAAACAATTGTGGGAGAAAGAGGTATTAAACTTTCCGGCGGACAACGCCAACGTATTGCCATAGCCCGAGCATTATTGAAAAATCCAAGTATTTTAATTCTGGATGAAGCCACATCATCATTAGATAGTGAAAGTGAAAAACTAGTTCAGGAAGCCCTAGAGATTTTAATGCAAGGAAGAACTAGTATTATAATAGCGCACCGCCTATCGACGATTCGCAGTGCGGATCAAATTTTGGTCTTGGATAAAGGAAAAATCACAGAACAAGGAACACATCAGGAATTAATCGCTCTAGAAAATGGGATTTATAAAAATTTAAGTAATCTGCAGTTTAGCAATTTTTAGATTTCATAAATTTGACATTAAAAAACTCCATTCAATAAGCTGAATGGAGTTTTTTATTAAAATTTTTTATAAATTCTAATATAACTGAATACTAAAATCTGATCACTGACCACTTTCCTACTTCCCTTTTCTTCGATTGCGTTCTGCTTTTATCATTTCTAATTCACGACTCGTTTGTCCCGCTACGGAAGTATTTTCTTCCGCACGACGAATTAAGTACGGCATCACATCTTTAACTGGACCAAAAGGCAAATATTTAGCAACATTATAGCCATTAGCGGCCATATTGTAGCTGATATTATCGCTCATACCATACAATTGTCCAAACCAGATTCTGTCATCATTAGTTTTTATTCCTTTCTCCGTCATTAATTCCATTAGCGTATAAGTACTGGACTCATTATGGGTACCTGCAAAAACAGACATTACCTCTAAATGATCCGTCATATAGCGCACAGCACCATCATAATTTTCATCCGTAGCTTCTTTTGAAGCGCAAATTGGTGATGGATATCCTTTTTCAGCAGCCCGAACAATTTCCTTTTCCATGTACGCACCACGAACCAATTTCATTCCGATAAAAAAACCTTCTTTTATAGCCTGTTCATGTAATTTTTTCAAGTAATCCAAACGATCCCAACGGTACATTTGCAACGTATTGAAAACAATGGTTTTTTCTTTATTGTATTTGCGCATCATTTCGGTCACTAAATCATCAGCCGCATCTTGCATCCAACTTTCTTCACCGTCTATCAAAAGAGCAACATTTTTAGAATGAGCATCTTTACAAACTAAATCAAAACGAGCCATCACTCTATTCCATTCTGCCTGTTCTTCTGGAGTCAATGTTTGTTTTTCGCCCAATTTCTCATATAATTCAAAACGTCCAAAACCGGTTGGTTTAAAAACGGCAAAAGGAATGGCTTGGCGTTCTCTGGCAAATTCAATAGTTTTCAAGGTCATTTCAAGCGCGGCATCAAATTGATCTTCGGCTTCTTTTCCTTCTACAGAATAATCCAAAACAGAGGAAACTCCTTTGGTATACATTTTATCTACCACCGAAAGACAGTCCACTTCATTTATCCCACCACAAAAATGGTCAAAAACCGTAGCGCGAATCAAACCTTCAACAGGAAGATTGGCTTTAAGGGCAAAATTTGTAACCGCAGTTCCAATACGTACCAGAGGCTGATTAGCAATCATTTTGAAAAGAAAATAAGCTCTGTCAAGTTCCGTATCACTTTTTAATGAAAAGGCAACTTGAGTATTATTGAATATTTTTTCCATTATTTGTTAGATTTTTGTACAAATATAGACAGAGTTTTGAATATTATTTAGCAAAAAATGCCTTATTTTGCGGTTCCAATTAATCCATACAGATGCAATCAATTCAAGCCAACAGTTACCCGATACATTTTAACGAAAAAGGATATGAAGCAATAAACCTTCATTTAAAAGAAAATAAATACTCTAACCTATTTATTATTGTTGACAGCAATACTAATGAGTTTTGTCTGCCCCATTTTCTTCCTGTTCTGGAAACTGATCTTATAATTGAAATCATTGAATTTGATTGTGGGGAAGAAAATAAAAATATTGAGACTTGCGTCCAAATATGGAAAGTACTCACGGAACTTGGGGCTGACAGAAAAAGCCTTATCATTAACTTAGGCGGTGGCGTTGTCACTGATTTAGGTGGTTTTGTAGCATCAACCTTCAAACGCGGTGTTGATTTTATTCACGTTCCAACCACTTTACTCGCAATGGTCGATGCTTCTGTAGGTGGCAAAAACGGGGTGGATTTAGGAAATTTAAAAAACCAAATCGGTGTTATTAATGTGCCTAAAATGGTGCTTATTGATACTCAATATTTAGAAACAGTACCACAAAACGAAATGCGTTCCGGTCTTGCCGAAATGCTGAAACACGGTTTGATTTATGATAAAGAATATTGGGAGCAATTTTTAGATTTAAAGACTATAGATTTTGCTGATTTTGATGTATTAATTTACCGTTCAGTCGAGATAAAAAATGAAATTGTGCTGCAAGATCCAACCGAAAAAAATATCCGAAAAGCGTTGAATTTTGGTCACACACTGGGTCATGCCATTGAAAGTTATTTTTTGGAAAATGATAACAAAACAACTTTATTGCACGGTGAAGCCATAGCCGTTGGGATGATATTAGAGAGTTACCTTTCACTACATAAAAAACTGATCAATATAGAAGAATATTCTCAGATAAAATCCAGTATAAAGGCTATCTATACCGACATCGTTTTTGAAGAAAATGATATCAAACCAATCTTAGAATTACTGATTCACGACAAAAAAAACGAATATGGAAACATCCAGTTCGCATTGATAGAAGGTATCGGAAAAATAAAAATCAATCAAATGGTTGAAAATGAATTAATTCTTAAAGCCTTTCAGGATTATAAATCTTAATTATTTTTTATAAAAAGGATTGCATTGCGTATATAATATTTTTTACATTTGCAGTAATGAAAAAAAGTCAAAACAAACAAAATTATAGTTGTAATAAAACCCGAAACAATATCTCTTTTCTAAGAATATTGAAACGTTTTTATTCTATCAAAGGAAACTTTAGTTTTGATGTTTTTCAATACATGAAAGCAGATCACGAAAAACTTCAGATTATCTATGCAAATATTCGGGTTTGAATTATGGGTTTCTTTATTTTACAATATTTTAATCTATAAATTTATGACATCTAATGAATACAAAATATTCTGATTTAATCAATCAAACCTACTATTTTCCACAGGAAGAATTTACTTTAAACAAAGACAACCTTCAGTTTCATAATATCGATTTAATGAAATTGGTAGAACAATATGGCACTCCATTAAAATTCACCTACTTACCTCAAATTTCCAACAACATTAACAAAGCCAAAAGCTGGTTTCGTAAATCGATGGAGAAAAACAAATACGAGGCAAAATATTACTACTGCTATTGTACTAAAAGTTCTCATTTTGAATTTGTAATGAATGAAGCCTTTAAAAATAACATTCATATTGAAACGTCATCTGCTTTTGATATCAATATTGTTGAGAACTTACTGGCAAACGGAAAAATTAATAAAAGCACCTATGTGATATGCAATGGCTTTAAGAGAGATCAGTATATTGAAAATATAGCCCGAATAATAAATAATGGACATAAAAATGCAATTCCAATTATTGATAATTATGAAGAGCTTGATCTTTTACAAGAACAAATAAAAGGGAAATTCAAAATTGGAATTCGTATTGCTGCTGAGGAAGAACCTAAATTTGAGTTTTACACGTCAAGATTAGGAATAGGGTATAAAAACATTGTCAATTTTTACAAAAAACAAATTCAGGAAAATAAAAAATTGGAACTAAAAATGTTGCACTTTTTTATCAATACAGGAATAAATGATAATGCCTATTACTGGAATGAATTAGTAAAATGTATCAAAGTTTATATTGCATTAAAAAAAGAGTGCCCTACACTTGATGGACTGAATATTGGCGGTGGTTTTCCGATCAAAAATTCATTAGCATTCGAGTACGATTATCAATATATGATTGACGAAATTATCAATCAAATCAAAATTGCCTGCGATGAAGCCGAGGTTGAGGTTCCAAATATTTTCACTGAATTCGGGTCCTTCACAGTAGGAGAAAGTGGCGGTGCAATATACCAGATATTGTATCAAAAACAACAAAATGACAGAGAAAAGTGGAACATGATTGATTCCTCTTTCATCACAACGCTACCGGACACTTGGGCTATAAACAAACGTTTTATCATGCTGGCTGTGAATCGCTGGAATGAAACTTACGAAAGAGTTTTATTAGGAGGAATGACATGCGACAGCGATGATTATTACAACTCTGAGCAAAATATGAACGCAATCTATCTCCCCAAATACAACAAAGAAAAACCGTTATACATAGGATTTTTCAATACTGGGGCTTATCAGGAAACGATTGGCGGATACGGTGGCTTGCATCACTGTTTGATTCCGCAACCCAAACACATATTAATAGACAGAGACGAAAATGGTATTTTAGCTACTGAGGTTTTCTCCGAACAACAAACTTCCGACGATGTTTTGAAAATATTAGGGTACGACAAAAAATAAATAACAATTATTCAATATAAAAATTCGTTAAATTTGAAATACTAATTTTAACGAATTGATTTCTAAGTATTTAAATAAATAAAAATGAGCAAAGGACCAATCAGTCAGTTTATAGAAAAGCATTATTTGCATTTCAACTCTGCATCTTTAGTTGACGCCGCTAAGGCATATGAAGAACAATTAACCAATGGTGCAAAAATGATGGTGAGCATGGCTGGAGCTATGAGTACTGCCGAGATTGGTAAGATTTTTTCTGAAATTATTCGTCAGGACAAAGTGCATATTATTTCGTGTACTGGTGCAAATCTCGAAGAAGACGTGATGAATCTAGTCGCTCATTCTCATTATGAAAGAGTTCCTAATTACCGTGATTTGACTCCACAGGACGAATGGGATTTATTAGAAAGAGGATTAAATCGTGTAACTGATACTTGTATCCCGGAGCATGAAGCTTTCCGTCGTTTGCAAAAACACATTTACAAAATATGGAAAGATGCAGATGATAAAGGCGAAAGATATTTTCCGCATGAGTTTATGTACAAAATGTTGCTTTCAGGTGTTCTTGAAGAATATTATGAAATTGACCTAAAAGACAGCTGGATGTATGCAGCCGCTGAGAAAAATTTGCCTATCATTGTACCGGGATGGGAAGATAGTACCATGGGAAATATATTTGCATCCTATGTAATAAAAGGAGATTTAAAAGCTTCAACAATGAAATCCGGTATCGAATATATGGTCTTCTTGTCTGATTGGTATCCTAAAAACAGTACAAATGGTGTAGGTTTCTTTCAAATTGGTGGTGGTATTGCTGGAGACTTTCCAATATGTGTAGTACCAATGTTATACCAAGATATGGAAATGCATGACATTCCTTTCTGGAGTTATTTCTGTCAGATTTCAGATTCAACAACCAGTTACGGTTCGTATTCTGGAGCGGTGCCAAATGAAAAAATTACGTGGGGTAAATTAGACATTAAAACCCCTAAGTTCATTATTGAGTCCGATGCTACCATTGTAGCTCCTTTAATTTTCGCTTATTTATTAGATTTATAGAATATTTTATGAAAAGAGTAATTGTAGATTACGCCAAACTTACCAATGAAATTTTAAACCTATTGGTTGATAAATTTCCAGATGGTTATGATGATTCAAATATTATTAGTTTTAGAAACGCTAAAAACGAATTAGTTGAAGCAGTTGAAGTACGAACTGAAGATACCATTTATTTAGTAAAAGTGAGCACAAAACTGGCTGATAGAATTGAAAATTATGATGAAGATGATGAAATAATCATCGATGAAGTTGTTGAACCAATTAAAGGGCTTGATTTAGAGGACGATATGGATGATGATGACGAGGATGATGCTAATGATAAACCAGATACTGATTCAGGAGATGATGATGAAGATGCAGACGAAAAAGATTTTTCAGATGATGACGATGACGATGAAGAGGATTAATTAATCCCTTCTCAAATATATTTATTAAAAGGAACTCATTCACGAGTTCCTTTTTTTATAACTTTAGACTTCTAAATATACGCCAAAATGACTAATCAAATTTTATATGCCAAACTCAAAGAAAACTTTGGTTTTGAAAAATTTCGCCCAAACCAGGAAGAGATAATAAATTGTGTACTTTCCGGACAGGATACATTGGCAATTATGCCTACAGGTGGAGGAAAATCAATTTGTTTTCAATTGCCCGCATTGGTTTTTCCGGGAATTACAATCGTAATTTCTCCACTGATTGCTTTGATGAAAGATCAAGTAGATAGTCTGAAAGCAAATGGTATTGAAGCCTGTTTCATCAACAGTAGCCAAACTGAAAATGAACGTCAGTTTTATATCGAAAGGTTAAAATCGAATGTGATTAAATTAGTGTATATCGCTCCGGAAAGCCTGTCGTTTCTGGATAATCTTTTCAATAGTTTGACCATAAGTTTAATTGCTATTGATGAAGCACATTGCATTTCAGCTTGGGGACATGATTTTCGTCCTGCATATACTAATTTAGGATACCTCAAAAAGCGCTTCCCTTCTACTCCAATATTAGCTTTAACTGCAACGGCTGATAATGCTACACGTAAAGATATTAGCCAACAATTAAATTTGATAAATCCAAAAATATTTGTTGCTTCTTTTGATCGAAAAAATTTAAGTTTAGAAGTGCGTCCCGCTTTGGACAGAGTCAAACAAATTATAGATTTCATCCTAGAAAAGCCCAATGAATCGGGAATTATCTACTGTTTAAGCAGAAAAACAACAGAAGAATTGGCTGAAAAACTACAAAAAACAGGCGTGAATGCCAAAGCGTATCACGCAGGTTTAGACACGAAAATTCGTTCTAAAACACAAGATGAATTTATCAATGATGATTGCCAGGTGATTTGTGCTACCATTGCTTTTGGAATGGGAATTGACAAATCTAATGTACGCTGGGTCATTCATTATAACTTACCTAAAAATATTGAAGGCTATTATCAGGAAATTGGTCGTGCCGGTCGCGATGGATTACCATCAGAAACGGTATTATTCGAAAGTTATGGTGATCTGATTCAGTTGCAAAAATTTGCCTCTCAAGGTTTGAATGCTGAAGTGCAACTGGCCAAATTAGAACGAATGAAACAATATGCCGATGCGTTGAGTTGTCGCAGAAAAATATTGCTTTCCTATTTTGGCGAACTTGTCACAGAGAATTGTGGAAACTGTGATATTTGTAAAAATCCACCACTTTTTTTTGATGGAACGGTCATCGCTCAAAAAGCTTTATCGGCAATTATTCGGTTGAAGGAAATAGAACCATTACCAGTAATCATTGACTTTTTACGCGGTTCAAAAAATGCATATATTTATGAAAAAGAATACCAAAACCTGAAAACATACAGTGTTGGTGCTAATTTATCATGGTATGACTGGAATCAATATTTGATACAATTGATCAATTTGGGCTATTGTGAAATTGCTTTTCACCAGCAAAACAAAATCAAATTGACAGCGTTTGCAAAAAAAGTATTATTTGAAGGTGAGAAAGTACAACTGACCACAGTTCAAAAAATCAATATCGACAAGCAAGAAATTAAACAAACCAAATCCGTTGCAAATTCACTTTTTGAAACTTTACGTAAACTACGGTACGAAATTTCTAAGGAAGAATCTGTACCGGCTTATGTGATTTTCAGTGATGCGGCTTTACGCCAAATGGAAATTGAAAGACCGATGAGCGAAACAGAATTATTGGCAATTGACGGCGTTGGTAAAGCAAAACTAGAAAAATATGGCGATGCTTTTATAAAAGTTATCCAAGATTTCCAGAAAGCAAAAGGTGCTAAAAAGAAAAAAGAAGCCACAACCTACAAAGAAACATTAGAACTTTATACTACCGGATTCTCTGTAGAGGAAATTGCCCAAAAAAGAAAATTAGGTTTAAGTACAATTATGTCTCATTTAGCAAAACTGTATGTTGATGGAGCTAATATAGATTTGGATTCGCTTATCTCAAAAGAAGAAGTTTCTCAAATTGCTGAAGCGCAAATAAAACTGGAATCACCAAATGCCTTAAAACCTTATTTTGATTATTTTGAAGAAAAAATAGACTACGGAAAAATCCGGTTAGCATTAGCCATACTCGAAAAAGAAAAAGCTATACTTTAAACCTTAATATGATACAATCCTTTCTGGATTTTGTAAATTCTGAAACTGAAATATTCCCATCAAAAACCAAGAAGAAACTGATTTTGAAACATTGTTTAAAGAATTTCCCGGCATCACAAAAATTATTTTTAACGGAAAAGAAAGTCATAAATACTTTCTAAAAAAATTTGGTCAAATAAAAGGCATCACATATTATATGATGCCTTCCACAAATCCTGTAAATACTATGTCTTTTGAAAACAAGTTGAAAATTTGGTCAACTTGTTTTCAATAATTTATTAAGTACCTTTCTTCAAAAACTTTTTGATGGTGTTTTTGATGTCCAATCATAATAAAACCTATGGCTCGAACTGAAACAGCAGTATTTGAGGCAGTTCCAATTCTCTTTAATTGCTCTTCAGATAAACTTTTGAAAAGAAATAAATTCGAATGTCGCACTGCTGAAAATTCAGTTAGTAAATCTTGAATACTTCTATTGGCAGCTTCAGTATTATTTACATAATCATTTTCATCAAAACCAGGCAAAGCTGTTTGGTCATTTCTTGAAATTCGCAACGCACGATAGGCAAATATGCGCTCCGTATCAATTACATGCTGAATAATTTCCTTGATATTCCACTTCCCTTGCGCATATCTATAATCAAATTTATCCATTGGAATGTTTTGAATAAAATGGATAAAATCATGTAATGAAATTTCTAATTCTTCCATCAAATTTACGTCTCCCAAAGCATTTATATACGGAGTATAAAAAGAGGCATATTCGTTTTCGGGTAATTGAGTTGACTTCATATTTTATCGTTTAAGCGGAGTTTCTACTGGCATTAGTATTTCCAAAAAGGGAACGGGTTACAATTTTTTCGTATACTTGTATCAAAGCTTCGTCAGGGGTATTTTCTTTATTTAATTCATTGATACGCAATAAAGCATATTGTTGTATTGTTAATAGTGGCAGTACTATACGTTCTCTTATTTGAATTGATGCTTTACCATCTGGATAATTTTCCATAAGCTCTTTATGACCTGCAATTTTCAAAAGTAATCTTTTTGTTTCTAAAAATTCATCATAAATAATTTGCCAAAATGTTCCAAATTCAGGATCTTTTCTCATGTAAGCAGTCAATGGGAAAAATGATTTGGCCAATGACATCATACTGTTTTCTAATAAGGTTTTAACAAACAACGAATTATCGTATAAATCCTGAACTTTATCCCACTGATTTGTATCTTCAAAATGTTTTAAAGCTGTACCTACACCAAAAAACCCGGGTACATTTTGCTTCAATTGGCTCCAAGAACCTACAAAAGGAATCGCTCGTAAATCAGCAAAATCTAAATGTTCTGATTTACTTCTTTTAGAAGGACGACTTCCTATGTTTGTTTTAGCATAATATTTCAACGTACTCATCTGCTCTAAATAAGGAATAAATTTTGGATGATTTTTAAAGCTTAAATATTTCTCATATCCTAAACCAGCTAATTGATCCATTATGTTTTTTTCGTCCAAAGTCAATTCATTTTGACCTTTGCTGAAAACCTGATTGGTTACTCCGGCACTCAATAAATTTTCTAAATTGTAGCGACAGGAATCCAAAGTCCCAAAATTAGAACTAATCGTTTGACCTTGTACAGTAACCTGAATTTCGTTATTTTCAATATTAGGCCCCAATGAAGCATAGAACCTATGTGTTTTCCCTCCGCCACGCGCTGGTGGACCGCCTCGACCATCAAAGAAAATTACTTTTACACCATATTTTCTGGAAATTGCAGTAAGTTCTTCTTTGGCCTTGTAAATACTCCAATTCGCCATCAAATATCCTCCGTCTTTTGTACCGTCAGAAAAACCAAGCATGATGGTTTGCTTATTATCTCTGTTCGTTAAATGTTTTGCATAACCAGGATTAGTATATAATTTTTCCATGATAGCATGTGCATTTTGCAAATCATTAACCGATTCAAAAAGCGGAATAATATCAACGGGAGGATTTTCCCAATTGCTCAAACGAAATAACGCAAAGGTCTCCATCACATTAAGTGCACTTTCATTATTACTGATAATGTAACGGTTAGCGCCAAATTCTCCGTTTTTTTCCTGAATTGTTTTTATCGTTTGAATGGATTCGATTGTCAAACGCGACATTTCATTTGAAAACACAGTAGCATCAAGATTCCCACTTACATTTGATAAAATCGTAAACTTTTCTTTTTCTGTTAATTCAAAATAATTTTTCGGAAAAACAGAGGGATTTGTTTTTAAATAAAAATCCACTATATCTTTGAACACAGCATCATGAATTTTACTGTTCTGACGTATGTCTAATGACGCAAAATGAAATCCAAATAAATTTACTTTTATTAATAGCGCGTCCAATTCATCTAAATATAACGATTGATGCTGATCGATAATTATTTGTTTAATTTTATTTAATTGTGATTTGAATTCATCCAAAGTAATGAAAATTTCTCCTGTAGAATAAAATACAGACCTATAAAGTTTTTGTTCTAATTCAGTCACTAAAGTATCTACACCAGAGAAGGTTAGTTTTCTTTTTAAATTTCTAATTTCGATATAATAACACTTCAATATAGAAGTTCGCAAACGTTCCGCTACTTTCAGCGTTATTTCAGTAGTCACAAATGGATTTCCATCACGGTCGCCGCCTGGCCAAAATCCAAGTTTAATCAAAGGATTCTTTATGGAGTTGCCGTTAAAAATGTTTTTTTGCAAATACTGCACGATCTCGCCTGAAGTTTGATAAAAAACATTTTCAAGATACCAGATCAAACTTACTGCTTCGTCAAAAGGATTTGGTTTTTCGTTTTGAATAAAAGGCGTTTTTCCTAATTGAGCCAGTAACTGTTTGATTTCAAGCAAGTTATTTTTCCGAATCGCTTCGGTCAAATCAGTAATTATCCCAAGAACTGCTCCCGGATAAAATTGCGTAGGATGCGCCGTCAAAACTGTCCTTACATTGAAATCTTCCAGAAAATCAATCAATTCCTCTTCCTTGTCTTTTGCATCTGATTTTTCTTTGATATCTCTTAAAGATCCTCGTCCTTCCATATTATTAACAACTGGAAAAGCAGCATCTTCAATAGCATCAAACAAAACAATTTGGCGTTCGATATATTGAATAAAACGAAACATAATATCGATTTTTTCTGTTTCTGAAGGATCATGTAAATACCTTTTGGCAAAAAAATCAAAAATTTCTTTTGGAGTTTCTTGCTTTTTAAATCCTGTATCACAAATATCTGCAAACAAAGGAAGTAAAGCACCCGTATTATCTATGGAGTGAAATGGCAATGTTATAAAAACACTATTATAAATGTGATATTTAGAGAGGACATCTTGATTAAAACGTTCAAGTTTGGGTAGTGTGTACATAATTTTGTTGTAGTTGGTTGTTGGTTTAGTTAATTTTTCATAAAAAAACCTCAAGAACTAACTTGAGGTTATATTTATAATATAGTGCATTCAAGAGTAATTACATATTTTTGAAAATAGTATGCATCAAACGCTTCTTATCATTTATACTTTCCTCAAGGGAAATCATTGTTTCGGTTCTATAAACACCATCAATATCATCAATCATAAAGATCACATCTTTAGCATGCTTGGTATCTTTTGCTCTAATTTTACAAAAAATATTAAATTTTCCAGTGGTGACTGAAGCTACTGTTACAAAAGGAATTTCGTTGATACGCTCCAAAACAAACTTCGTTTGAGACGTATTATTTAGAAAAACACCAACATAAGCAATAAAAGAATAGCCTAATTTATCATAATCAAGCACTAATGAGGATCCCATGATAATACCGGCATCTTCCATTTTTTTCACTCTAACATGCACAGTTCCTGCTGAAATCAATAATTTTTTTGCAATATCCGTAAATGGAACTCTTGTGTTGTCTATCAACATATCTAAAATCTGGTGATCTACTTCATCTAAACGAAACTTACTCATAATTCTTTAATTAATATTATTAATTACTATAACAAAGTATAAAAATATACATAAAAACAACAAAAAGACGTAAATATTATATTTTTATCATTCCGTTAACAAATTTCACGTTATTATCTAAATAAAAATCAGCTTTTTGATTTAATTTAGGAATATCATTATAACCATCTTTGTATAAAGCTCCTTTAGCATCATATTCGAAATGACCAAAATAATCCTCTAAATCGCCTATTTGTGAAACATAGGCATTAAAACAGACCTGATTTTCAATTAACTCTTCTTTGTATTGTGCTGCAAAATTGGTGATAATTTCGATACCATCATAATTTATTTTGATGTTTTTATACATAAAATCATAAAAAACGACTTTATTCTGAGAAATACTCAAATATTTGTCAATTCCATTATCAACTATAACGTTTTCGGAGAGTATCCTAAAACTTGAAATTAAACTCATAAAAACGTATTTTCGTGTTTCTTCCCTTTGATAATCATTCTCAAAATGACCCGCTTCAAACAATAAAGTGGGCACTCCTAAAAACTGAAACGTGTCTCCAATGCAATTTATATTAAACGAATCATCAAAACGCCCAATCTGATTGGGAAGATAACGCTGTAGATCCTCATTTATTCCGGCAATCAAGTTGATCGCTTTCAACCTAGATTCATTTATATCTCGATTTTCATTATAGGAAGGTGCTAAAAAAGATACTGTTGCAGGTTTCCCGGTATCATCTACACCAAAAATAGTACGCTGATCATGCAAGTTAAAACAATAATCAGGCTCAAAGGAATCAAAAGCTGCCCTTAACAGCTTGCTTTCTGGTTGTGTCAGCGCTTGCGAATCGCGATTTAAATCAACTTTATTGGCGTTTTCTCTTGTGTATAATGTTGCACCGTCAGGATTCAACATCGGAATGGTGTAAAAAGTAAAGAAGTCTAATAATTGGTGTGCTAATGCAGAACCACTATGCAGTACATTAAAAAAATCGAATAGCGCTTTTGTAGTTGTACTTTCATTTCCGTGCATTTGGGACCACAGAAAAATTCTCGTTTTTCCTTTTCCAATTTCATACGAATAAATAGATTTTCCAAGAACTGATTTTCCTATAATTTGAAGTTGATTGTTCGTGTTTAATTTTTGCAACAAAGGCTCGATTGATGTTAAAGTGACGTACCGTCCACGAACGGATTCTTCCTTAAACTGATCGAATAATTCTTCTAAATTCATACCATTTTATTTGATTTACAAAAGTAAACATCTTTGCATTTACATTTGTAAACATTCAAAACAAAGAATATTTCAATACTGTAAACACTTTTCGCCAGTTAAACCAGGTAGAAAATCCGGCAAATGTTAACAATTGTTATAAATTTATTTTATAATAATTAGAATTTTGTTTATCAATTAATTATGTGTATTTATTAAAAGTATAACTTTAGTTTATTAGACTTTTAAAATACTATTTATACCTTTAATTTTGATACGTAAGCTTCTTTTGATTACATTTGTAACTAGTTAATTTTTACATTAATTTACAATGGTAAACATAGAAGATTTTATAAAAAGATTAGAGATTATACTGGACTACTACAATTTGAATGCCTCTTCTTTTGCAGATAAAATTGGTGTGCAACGCTCCAGCCTGTCTCACCTGCTTTCTGGGAGAAACAAACCAAGCTTGGATTTTATACTTAAAATTTTAGATGTTTTTCCTGATGTTGATTTGTATTGGATTCTGAATGGAAAAGGAACCTTTCCAAAAAATGCGGAAGAGTTTAACACTAGAGAAAGAATTATTAATCAGGTCTCTGAACAAAATATCCCTGCTCTGGCCAGTGATCAAATAATCTCTGAAAATTTATTTTCTGAACTAAAAAATACTGTTTTGATTCCTGCATTGGAAACTAAAAAAAGTGATCCAATAAATAGTCCTGGTGAAGCGGTTGCTTCTGAAATTGACACCATTGTTATCTTTTATAAAAATGGCTCTTTCAAGAGTTATGTTCCAAATTAAATAAATAACCCCAATTCTGATTTTAGAATTGGGGTTATCGATTAAAAAAGCATTTTTGAAAACAAAAATCTATTTTCTTAAGACAAAAATTGACGTTACACCCGCTTCCGCTCTCGCATTTACGGGAGCAAAATCACCCGAACCAACAGGAAAACTATACGTTAGTACTTGTCCTCCTGCATTTAATCTTTCAGCAACATATATGTTTTTTGTAACACTGTCATAAGCCACAGCCACAGGATTGCCTAAAAGTGAATTAGAACCATAAATCCGTACTTGATTCGTTACTGCAATTGTTCCCGCAGCAGCAGTTGAAGCGAAAACAGTTGAGAAATTTTTAATTATAATTAATCCACCATCAGTGGCTGAAGCAGCACTGGCAAATAATTTGACTATTGGTGTTGTAGTTAATAAATTGGTAAGCGTAATTTTCCCGGAGGTATTACTGGATGTCATCAAATTTAATTCTGCCGGGCTAGTATCAGAATCATTATTATTGTATCAAGCGAAAAATAAAACTAAAAATGCGGTACTAATAACCAAATGTTTCATGTTGTATATTTTAGAGTTTTAATACACTTACGAGAAATCAATTATATGGTTTTAACATTTTTTAAGTTTTTTTAAGAGTTATTCAAATGAGTATCCCTGTTCTGGAATTTTACCCTTGACTCCTATAAAATGTTTTTTCAAAACGGTTATATCGGCCTCAATATCTCCCGAAGGAAAAATAGGATTTCCTAAATTAATTTCTTTTTTTCCAAAATCAAATGCAATAGGAATTACAGGAACCTTTGCTTTTAAAGCAATGTAATAAAATCCTGTTTTAAGTTTGCTAATCTTTTTACGGGTTCCTTCCGGAGCTACTGCCAGACGAAAAACCTTTTTTCTTTGAAAAATAGCTGCAATAGAATCCACTTTATTCAACCCTCCTGTCCTATCAAGCGGTTCTCCACCCATGTATCTAAAATAAAATCCCAAAGGAAAACGAAACAATTCCTTTTTGCCTACCCAATTCATTTGTAAACCGGTTATTGCTCGGATAAAAACCCCTAAATAAAAATCATGAGCGCTGGTATGTGGCATTATCATCATGACACATTTCGTGATATTTGGATCAATACTACCCACTACTTTCCAACCCATTAGTCTGGAAAATATCCATTTGTATAATTGTTTCTTCATTCTTGCTTTCTTTCGTACAAAATAAATAATTAATATCTTATTTTTGGGTAAATCTATCATTAATGCTAAAAAAAATATTCAGCTACGTAATTCCTTTAACTATTTATCAAACTAAATCGGCTTTGAGCAAATCGATTGAGGTGACTTGGGCAAATGGGGAACTGGTCATGGATTCGCAAAACACAAATTATTCCTATGGCAGTTTGCAACGGATTCTGAGGTTAGGCTTAAAAAACATTGGATACAAAAAAATTGTGCCCATGGAGCATATTTTAGTTTTAGGTGTTGCTGGTGGAAGTGTCATCAAAACATTGGTAGAAGAAATAAAATACAAAGGAAAAATTACCGGTGTTGAAATTGATCCTGAAATAATTACAATAGCCAATGCCTATTTTGACTTGGATAAAACAAAAAATCTTACAATTGTAATTGAGGATGCTTTTGCATTTGTGTTAAAAACCCCTACTAAATACGATTTGATTATCATTGATATTTTCCAGGACACTACAATGCCTAATTTTTTATTTGAACCTTTTTTTACCAATAGGGTTTGCTCGCTTTTAAAAAGTCATGGTTTTATTCTTTTTAATACGATGTTATTAGATGAAAATCAAAATCAAAGAAATAAAAAATATGTAACTGAGTTTTACAAAAATCAATTTAAAATTAGAACTATTCCAAGAGTTGAAGTTCATAACGAACTTATTGTCATCGAGAAAATTGCCTAATCAAAACGGTTTTTCAGCTCTGAATTTTTAACATTTCCCTAGCTTTTTCTAGATCTTCTGGGGTATCAATACCAATACCAATGTGAGTAGTTTCGATCATTTTAATGCGTTTCCCAAATTCAAGATAACGCAATTGCTCTAGTTTTTCAGATGCTTCTAATGATTGCATGGGCAAACTATAAAAATCCAATAATGCTTGTTTTCTAAACGCATAAACACCAATATGTTGCAGGTACCGTACGCCTACATTTTTCGCTCTTGGATACGGAATAACCGATCGGGAGAAGTACAAGGCAAATCCGTTTTGATCCACCACAACTTTTACATTATTGGGATTATTAATCTCTGCTTCATTCGTGATTTCGCGCATCAACGACGCTAAATCTACTTTTTTATCCAAATCATTTCTAAAAATTTCAATCACTTTAGCTAAAGGTTCCGCATCAATAAAAGGCTCATCTCCTTGTACATTGACTACAATATCAACATCCAGATTTTCTATTGCTTCTGCAATTCGATCACTTCCGGATTCGTGTTCTTTGATGCTTCGAATAACGTTTCCTCCGTGAGTACGTATTTCGTCATAAATTAAATCGGAATCAGTTACTACAAAAACAGCATCAAATAATTTAGTATTTACAGCTGCTTCATACGTTCTTAAAATTACCGTTTTATCGCCTAAATCCTGCATTAGTTTGGCAGGAAATCGTGTCGAAGCGTATCGTGCGGGAATGACTGCTATTATTTTCATTTTTATTTTTTTATTTGCGTTTAAGAGTTTTATAGCCGTTACAGCTAGACTCTTTAAAGTATAAAATTACTTCATTATCCTAATCCACTCTTGCTAGCAGGCTACTAAGTTAGTCTGTTTTTATGAATTAGAAAAACGGCACTACATTCTCAGTGCTTAATTGTAGTGTTTTACATTAGTATGAGTTTTATTTTAAGAGTTATTCTTTTTTTTTATCCCATCACACAAGCCTCCTTTACTTGGATTGATACGCTACACTTATTTATATTTGGATTTTTATCTGATTTTTGTTTTTGTTTTGGTCAGTGACTTTTTGTGGCTCTATCATATTTTCATCTCCAATACAAAATACCGAAACAAATCAGGTTCTGGTTATTTTCCTTTGTCATCTTTCTATATGTGGTTTAATTTTACAAAATAGAATCAGTGAATACCTTTTTCGGAATGAATTTGGGGTCAAATACAATTTTATCGCAGTAAATTATCTGGTGTATACTAATGAAGTGATAGGTAATATTATGCAATCCTATCCTGTTATTCCCTTATTTTCTGCACTATTTATTTGTACAGGATTGGTCACTTATTTTAAAAGTAAAGAAATCAAAAAACTATCTTGAAAGCATTCCCGCTTTTGTACAAAAAATCAAAATTCCAGGAATTTACCTGCTTCTCTTCACATTATCGTTATTGGCAATTCCTGCTTTATCCGTTAAATAAAATTCTCAAAATATGTTTGTCAATTAATTAAAAAACCAGCCTATTATATAAATTTTATATGGCATTTATGAAAAGTGAACTTGAAGCCATTACTTTATGTTTTCTTCCTACTCCCGGCGAAAGTGTTATAAAAAGGAAAGACAATAAAAATAAATTCCCTACCGGAATGCTCTTTAAACAAAAAGGCTATACTGTAAAATTCATGTATGGCGGCGATTCCTTTTTTGACAATATGGGCGATTTCTTTTCAGGAAATGGATATGAAATTGTAGACAGAAAAACATTTGAACCCAACGAAATCACTTTTGCTAATATTTGGGACGTTTGCGATGAAGATATGTACAATAAAGCAATCACGGAAATAAACAAAGAAGCAGCGGCAAATAAGCCGTTTTTTAATCACATTATAACCGTGAGCAATCACAGACCATTCACGTATCCAAATGGAAAAATTGACATTCCCGGAGATGTAAAATCTCTTGATGGCGGGGTAAAATGTATTGACTATTATTCCCCTCAAACAAACCGTCAAACAATTTCAATTGACTTTGAAACCCAATCAAAAAGCAGCTACTGATTTTTAAATATTTTATGATCAAATACCGCTCACAAAAGAAAGAACGGATTTAGTAAATGAAATGATTTCGTATCATCAAACAGCCTCAGATATGTTAAAGAAAAAAAATATCAAAAAATTTATTAGCATAAAAAAACGGGTAAAATTGAAGTTTCACCCGTTATTTAATTGGAAATATATCGTTATTCTTTTTCGTTTGTTAAACCAAAAAGAGTTCCTTTTTCAAAAGTTTTCAAATCCTTTTTTAAAGTTTTACTATTGCGCTTTGTAAGTTCGGCAGTATCAAGAGTACTTAAATCTGGTTTTCCAGCATTAACCCAAGCCGTGTACCAAAAACTTGCAGTGGCTGTAATGGCTTTTTTCATTTGTTGTTCAACCATTCCGTTCAACTCCGTGTGCAATTTAGCAGCATACTCATCCGAATATAACATTCCTCCGTACTTGTTTTTGACAACATTTCCATCGGCATCCGTTACGTACATTTTGTTTTCAGCAGTTGCAGTTCTTAATTTTTTATCGGCCGCCAACAAAGGTTCCACTAAACTGTGCGTGTCAAAAACGATATCCCAAGTAGCTTTCTCCACATTGTCTAAATATATTCCTTCAGGTACATTTAATTTATACCCTTTGGCAAACAATTCCGGCAAACGGCTTTCCCATAAGGAATGAATTCCTTTTTGATTCGTGTTTTGTCCATCGTGATTGTCTGATGTATGCAACGGCATGTGTGCATCGGCAATATAATGGCCTAAATCCCCCGCAATAAATAAAATTTCATTTTTTCTTTTGTCCTTGAACGCTTTAGTCAATTTGACCATCATATCCTGAATATACCAAGGTAAAATTCCGTTTTTAGTCAAAAATTTCTCATCGTATTTCAGCTTCGCTTCTTCCATAGTTTTAGGAAACGTTTCCATAGCTCCAAAATTCTCCATGTCAAAATAATGACGGGGCGGCTCTGCTTTATCATTCAAAATATTTCTTCTCAAATCCGGAACAGTAGATTCTTGGGTAATGAAATCGATATGATTGTAAAAAAAGGTCTGCAATGGTTTTGGAAGTGCCATTACCGCCGCTCTATTGATTCGTTCATGACCAATAACGCCCCACGACAAAAGAAAAAGTGCAACTCCAAGAGCAGATAAAGTGATAAGTGTAGGTCTAATTTTAAAATTTTTCATTAAATTTATTTTTTTGAAGTACAAATGTATTTCTTTAAATCGTTATTAGAAAAAATTGAGTTTAAGATTCTGTTAATTAAAACAAGAAAACTACAACTATGTTTCGACATCAAGGAAAAAACAGAACTTTTATTCATAACCTACGTTTAGCCACTTTACTATCTTTTGTTGCCGGAATTGTAAATGTTACTGGAGTTTTATCCGTACACACGTTGACCACAAATGTTACGGGACATTTTGCCTATTTTGCCGAAGAAATAATGAAACAGAATTATATAGCTGCTATTACCTTTTTTGTATTTACTATTTTCTTCTTGTTGGGCGCTTTTACCTCTAATTTTTTAGCAGAATTAATTTCTAAAAAACATCCTGATTTATCCCACGTCATTCCTATTTCACTGGAAATGATTGTTTTGATTGGTATTGGTATTTTTGGACTAGCGTCTGAATTATCCAGCATTGAAGGAAAATGGATTGCTTTTTCGATGCTTTTTGCCATGGGAATACAAAACTCTTTGGTTACAAAAATCTCTCAGTCTACGGTTAGAACAACCCATTTAACGGGGCTTTTTACTGATTTGGGAATCGAACTGTCACAATTGTTTTTTTATAAAAAACCCGAAGAAAATAAAAAACTTAAAACAAGTATTTATCTCCGATTATCGATTATTATCTTCTTTTTCATGGGCTGTATTCTAGGTGGTTTTTTGTATAATTTACTAGGCATGAAAACACTTTTTGTTGCCGCAACCTTTTTATTGTTTGCGCTTTTGTATGATTATATCAGATTACAATTTCATGTGATCAAACGAAAAACCTTCCGTCATAAAACTATTTTAAATAAATAATTAAAATTAAAGTCGAAACTGCAATGAATGTCCAAAGCAAAACTCCCTGCACAAGCGGTTTTAATCCCACTGATTTCACTACATTCCTATTTAATCCGGCACCAATTAAAAACAAAGTTACCGTCAGGCCTATTTTGGCAACTGAAACTAAATGTGGTCCTGCACTCTTCATTTCTGGCAGATAGGTATTGGCAATCATTGCCAAAATAAACAATCCTATAAAATAAGGAATTTTTATTTTTCCAGATTTATTTTTGAAAATAAATGCGGTAATCAATGCTACAGGAATAATCCACAACGCACGGGCTAATTTTACTGTTGTGGCTATTTGCATGGCTTCAGGACCAAATTTACTCGCTGCTCCTACTACAGAACTCGTATCATGAATAGCAATAGCGCACCATAATCCAAACTCTTTTTGCGATAAATCCAGCCAATGACCTACTGCAGGAAATAAAAACAGCGCTACCGAATTCAGAATAAATATCACTCCCAA
Source organism: Flavobacterium sp. LB2P53 (assembly GCF_003970305.1). Lineage (NCBI taxonomy): Bacteria > Pseudomonadati > Bacteroidota > Flavobacteriia > Flavobacteriales > Flavobacteriaceae > Flavobacterium > Flavobacterium sp. LB2P53. Next base: position 193,432 of record NZ_RYDG01000003.1, on the reverse strand, counting down.
AGCAACTGAGGTTTGTTTTTCATTCGATTGGATTACGGGAGCAATAGCAGCGATTGCACTTCCTCCGCAAATTGCAGTGCCACAAGAAATTAAATGTGATGTTTTTGTATCCGTTTTAAACCATTTTCCTAAAAAAGTTCCTAAAATTAAAGTGCTCACAATAGAAGCAATTGTAAAATAAAAACCCTCTTTTCCGGCTGAAACAGCACTGTGAACATTCATTCCAAATCCTAAACCAACTACCGAAAACTGCAACAGATAATTAGTGGCTTTATGATTCAATTCTAAAAAAGGATGTCCAAAAAGGTTGGCAACAATCAATCCTAGTACCAAAGCAATTGGTGGAGAAATAAAAATTGTGGTGCAAAACAAAAGCAATGCAACGAAAATGAGTTGCTGCAATGTGGCATTTACTTTAAAAAAAATAAAAGATTCCTTCTGAATTGCTTTTTGATTCGTTTCCAATGTAAAGTTGTTGAATTAGTACAGTACAAAGGTGGAACGATAAAACTATTTATGCCAATCGCAAATTATAATCTGCTATAACTTTAAATTATAATGATTGGAGATATTCTGAATAAACAAATCGGATAATGAATCTGTTTTTCCTTGAAGCGTAATAATATAAAAGTATCGTTCTATAATCAGGTCTTCAATATCTAATATAGCCAATTCATTGTTTTGAAGTTCTTTTTTTATGGCATGAATCGATATAAAAGCCACACAATCCGAGTGCATTAAATAGGATTTTATACTTTCTGTACTTCCCAATTGCATTTCAATTTGTAGTTCGGATACTTTAATTTTAAATGGTTTCAACGCATGTTCAATAACTTCAAGTGTTCCTGAACCTTGTTCTCGCATTAAAAAACGCATCTTTTTAAGATCATCCTGAGTCACTTCATCACGACTTACTAACGGATTGGAACTCTTACAGACCAAAACCAATTCGTCTTTCAAAAACTCGGTATATTTAATAGATTTATTTTTGGATTGCCCTTCAACAATTCCTATTTCAATTTCTTTTCTTAATAAAGCGTTTTCTATTTGTTCCGTGTTTCCGTTGAGTAAACTTACTTTTACATCTTGCAATTTTTGATGGAAACGAGCTAAAAGGGGCGGAATTATATACTGAGAAATTGTAGTACTGGCTCCTAATTGCAACAATCCGGAACGTTGATTAATCAGTGTACTCATGTCAAAATTAATTTCGCGGTATACTTCAAAAATGTTTTTGGTGTGTTTCAATAATACCTCACCAGCAGTTGTCAATGCTATTTTAGAACCATTTCTGTCAAACAGTTTGATTTTATAGTCCTCTTCTAATTCCTGAATGTGTTTGGAAATAGCAGGTTGCGTAATAAACAATTCGGTTGCCGCTTTTGTAAAACTCAAACGATTGGCAACAGTATAAAATACTTTCAGTCTAAAATCCATGTTGTTTAATTGTATTAAAGTAATCCGTTGTGTTTTCGAACAAACCATTCGGTTGTCAGTAAAATTGAAATTAAAACCAATAACCACATCCAATCTATCAAAGGAGTTTTGGTAACACTACTCTTTTGTATCGTCTTGTATTCCTCATTTTCTAAAAGCGTTTTAATCAATACGTCTACTTGATCTGAAAAATACGCTTTTCCTTGTGTTTGCCCAGCTAATTGCGTCAATTTCTCCACGTCGGGATTAACAAATTGTTTTTCAATATCAAAATCAAGAATTTCAAAACTACTGGAATACGTCGTTTTAGAATTTAATTCTTTTACTGTAAAAGTATGAGAACCGGCTTTCAATCCGTCAAGATTGACTTTATAGGAATTATTCCCTTTTAATAAATCGTAATTTTTCGTTTGCTTGGTTTCGGTATTTTTTACCGTTATAGTCAAACGGGCTTTTTCATCAAACTCATAATTTTTATTGAAATACTGTGCCGTTATTTCAATGGCTTCACCGGAATTATAAAAACTTTCATGTTCAACAACCAATGATTTTTTAGAATTATTAGAAGCCAGAAATTGAATAATCTTATCCATGAAAACGTCATATTTTTCAAAAGATTGATTATTTACATGTGTTTGCAAGCGCCATTTCCAACTATTTTCACCCAAAAGATAAGTGGCTCGCCTGCCTTGATTTTCTGCAAAAACCAGTAAAGGCGCATTCGTATCTATTGTTCTGATTTTATATGAAAGCAAAACTGACACAACTCCTTTTGTAGTTACGGTTCCAAAAGCGTTTTGCAAAGGCGGTAAATCTTCAAACCCAATATTGTCCGCAGCAAACAAATTAAACTGTTTATTAAAAACCGACAAATACTCTTCTTTTTGTCCACTCATTTTAAAGCTCAAATTCTCCTGTTGCTGATTCAAAAAATTGAAATCGGTGTTGTTTCCAGTAATAATAAATGTATTAATTCCGGCAACTTTATTACTTTCAAAAATAGTTTTAAATTCAGTCGTTGGTTGGTATAAAATCAAAACATTATAATATTGTAATGTTTTGATTTCATTTGGTTTAATAATTATTACTTTACGCTGTACATTCGATTCAATAGCTCTTTTCATAGCCCCTAAATCGGGATGATTTATAGCTGAAATTATGGCAATATTTGTTTTTTGATCAATAACTTCAACTGCAAAATTCTTAGTGTTGTTATCTGTATTTTTTTCTTTTTCTTTTGATGAAATTGTAACTTTAAAAACCTGTAATCCTATTTTGTCAGCCGGCAAAAGTACGGGTACAGTTGCTGTCTTCTTGGATGGTGATAAGGTAATGGATTGTGTACTGAATACCGAATTCCCTTGTGAAATAACAAAATCAGCTGTTACACTTTTGGTTCCTGAATACTGCAAAAAAACTTCTACAGGAAATTTATTCTTATGAAAAGCATATTTATTAACGTTCAGTTGATTGATTTTTAAGTCAAATAATTTTGTTGTGTCGCCTAATATTACCGGATAAACTTTATTTAAGGGGTCAAAACTATAGACGTAATCATTCCCTGAAGTTTGGTTTCCATCTGTGATTAAAACTGTTGGATATACTGTGTTTTTATAAATGCTTTTTAGATTTTTGGCAACAACATCGATATTGGTTTGAGTTCCCTTAAAATTAAAAATTTCCGTAGGTTCAAAATCATCTGAAAACTGATACGTTTGCACATCGAATTTATCTTTCAAATCTGAGTTTAATTGTATTCTTTTATACAATTCTAATGCTTTTTCATTGGCATTCAAAAAAGAAATAGAACTGGAATTATCAACAACAATCGGTAAGGGTGTTTTTACCGTTTCGAAGGTATTTTTGGTTAGTATTGGATTAATCAACAACATTAAAATTCCAAAAATGGATAAAAAACGCAAAAAAGCCAAAAACCAACCGACTTTCGATTTGTTTTTGGCTTTGTAAATATATTGAAAAAATGACAAACCACCAGCTATTAGTAACGAAAGCAGTAATAATAGTAGCGTGTTTGTTGTCATTTATTCTTTATTAAAAGATTGAAGAATTTAATGATTAAAAATTAATTACGTAGTTCAAAAATCTTTAAATCTTTGAGTTTTACAATCTTATAATTAAATTTTAGGTAAGCATTCCTCCGCAAACATTCATAACCTGTCCCGTTACATACGCACTCATATCCGAAGCAAAGAAAAGACACGCATTAGCAACATCTTCAGTAGTTCCGCCACGTTTCAAAGGAATTCCATCTCTCCATCCTTTTACAACATCTTCATTTAACTTAGCGGTCATTTCCGTTTCTATAAATCCCGGAGCAATTACATTACAACGAATGTTACGAGATCCTAATTCCAATGCTACAGATTTAGAAAAACCAATAACTCCCGCTTTAGAAGCCGCATAATTCGTTTGTCCTGCATTTCCTTTCACTCCTACTACTGAACTCATATTGATAATTGAACCTGAACGTTGTTTCAAGAAAGTACGTTGAATGGCTTTAGTCATATTAAAAACCGATTTCAAGTTAACATCAATAACTTGATCAAAATCGCCTTCAGACATTCGCATCAATAGGTTGTCTTTAGTAATTCCGGCATTGTTTATCAGAATATCGACTGTTCCGAATTCAGCTAAAACCGCGTCTACAAGAGTTTGTGCTTCATTAAAATCGGCTGCATTTGATTGATATCCTTTGGCTTTAATCCCTAAAGCGTTCAATTCATTTTCAAGAGCCAAAGCTGATTCAACAGATGAACTGTACGTAAAAGCAACATTTGCCCCATTTTTAGCAAAAACTTCTGCAATTCCTTTACCAATTCCACGGCTTGCGCCAGTAATTATAACAACCTTTCCTTCTAGTAATTTCATGTTCTAAAATTAATTTAATATTTATTTGAAGCTATTCCTGCTATCCGTTTCAATCTTTTTCTCTTGTTCTCCTCCTCGCTTTTCAAACGAAATCGAACTGACAAGAAAAAGGATTTCCACTTCTATCAGGGCTAATTTACACTTGTCAAATATAGCAATAATTGTGGGTTGAAAAAAAAATACATCTTCAATTAAACCTTTTATAAAAAAAATTGTCCTAAAACTAAGTAAAACTGTTTGACATGATTAAAGCTTCAAAATGTTTAGATGTAATCATAATAAAATTACTAGATTTGAAATTGACTCTAATTATAAAAAAAAGTAAAAAAACAATCTAAAATACAAGAAACCCAAATAGAATCAACGACCTCATTTTTTAACTTAACCAATTGATATGAACAAGATCTCTTCCTTATTATTTTTTGTAGGATTACTCGTTTTTACAGCTTGTAGCAAAAATGAAAGCAATGAAACAACTGTGATTGCCGATTCCTATCCCAATGTGACTGCTACTTTTCCTGGTAAAATTGATTTAAATAATTTGAGTAATTATGCTAACCAAATTATCCCTTCTTACATAACTAAAGATAACACTGCAGGAAATCCAGTAACTGACAAAGGAGCTACATTAGGTCGGGTTCTATTTTATGATAAAAACTTATCCTCAAATAACACAATTTCCTGTTCTTCCTGCCACATTCAAGCAAATGCTTTTGGAGATGTGGCTATTGCCAGCGACGGAATAAACGGAAAGACCACCAGACATTCTATGAGATTGGTGAATTCTAGATTTTCAAGAGAAAACAAGTTTTTTTGGGACGAACGGGCAGCCACATTAGAGTTACAAACGACACAACCTATTCAAAATCACATTGAAATGGGTTTTAGCGGAACCTTAGGTGATGCAAACTTGACAGTACTAATTTCAAAATTGCAAAACATTGGGTATTACAAAGAATTGTTTAAATATACGTATGGCTCTGAAATCATTACTGAAAGCAAGATTCAGCTGGCTTTAGCGCAATTTATTAGAAGCATCCAATCCTTTGATTCTAAATATGATGCTGGAAGGGTATTAGTTGCAAACGACGGCCAACCCTTCACCAACTTTACGACACAAGAAAATCAAGGTAAAAATTTGTTCCTGGCGCCTCCGGTTTTTGACGCAACCGGAAACAGAACTTCTGGAGGAGTAGGATGTACAGTTTGCCATGCCGCACCTGAATTTGACATTGATCCCAATACAAAAAACAATGGTATTATAGGTATTTTAAACGCCCCGGGAATTGACATCACAAACACAAGAGCACCTTCATTGAGAGATCTGGTAAAACCAAACGGAAGTTCTAATGGTTTATTTATGCATACGGGAAATTTAACAACACTACAAAATGTTATTGGGCATTATGGAAGTATCAATTTAGCTCCCGGAAATACAAATTTGGATCCAAGATTAGCGCCAAATGGTTTTGGGCAAAAATTAAATCTTACTGCTCCCGAAGTTAATGCTCTTGTCGCTTTTATTCAAACATTATCAGGAACTAATGTATATGTAGATACAAAATGGTCGACACCATTTAAATAAAAAAAGCTCCAAATAGGAGCTTTTAAATTATTTAAAAAAACGGATTGTATTAAAAAGCTACATTCCATTTTGGTAATCTTCCATTTTCGTCTAGAAAGTTTTGTAAAACTTGTCCTTCTACGAATGTTGGAATCACTTTAGTTTTATCGTTGAATGTCTCATACCAAACCACTTCTAGCGTGCTGATCTCTTCAATTTTCATTTGCGCTGGCCAAGAATATTTTCTTCCTGTTTTAGCAAATTGGTGTCCTTCAACAATTTTTTCTTTTAGACCACCGTTTTTAATTTTCAAAGTTCCGTTATTTTGGACAGTTCCGGTAGAACCCACCATAATCAACTCTTTCTCTTCTGCTACGGAATATACTAAAAATATTCCAGATCCTTCTGAAGCATTACAAACTTCGGCTAAACTATCTTCTGTAGTGAATGAAAACTGATTGGTAACTTTGAATTTTTTTAACTCTTTATACATTTTTTTTATTTTAATTTGAATTGGCTTTAGCAAAAAAATACCCCACAAAATCGTGAAGTCCATTAGAAACCATTCGTTTATGTTTACTTTTATTAGGATTACATCTGAAAAACAGATTTATTTAATAAAGTGCAAAGATATTTCTTTAATTGAATTTATAATAAAAAAGCCCCACAAAATGTGAGGCTTTTAAAATATTTAATTAGAGTTTAGATTAACCTAAAACTTCTTTTACTTTTTTACCAATTTCCGCTGGAGAATCTACTACGTGAATACCACATTCTCGCATGATTTGCTTTTTTGCTTCAGCAGTATCGTCAGATCCACCTACGATTGCACCTGCATGTCCCATTGTGCGTCCTACTGGAGCGGTAACTCCTGCAATGAATCCTACAACTGGTTTACGGTTACCATCTGCTTTGATCCAGTGAGCTGCATCCGCTTCTAATTGTCCGCCAATTTCACCTATCATTACAATACATTCTGTTTCTGGATCGTTCATTAATAATTCAACAGCTTCTTTTGTTGTAGTTCCAATGATTGGGTCTCCACCAATACCAATAGCGGTAGTGATTCCTAATCCTTGCTTAACTACTTGATCCGCTGCCTCATAGGTTAATGTTCCCGATTTAGAAACAATACCAACAGTTCCTTTTTTGAAAACGAAACCTGGCATAATACCAACTTTAGCTTCACCCGGAGTAATTATTCCTGGGCAGTTAGGTCCTATTAGACGAGCATTTCTTTCTTTTACGTAACTATTTGCTTTTATCATGTCAGCCACAGGTATTCCTTCAGTAATTGCAATAATTACTTTTATACCTGCATCTGCAGCTTCCATTATTGCATCAGCAGCAAAAGCCGGTGGAACAAAAATGATTGTTGTATCAGCTCCTGCTTGTTCTACAGCATCTTTTACAGTATTGAAAACGGGTCTGTCTAAGTGAGTTGTTCCTCCTTTTCCTGGAGTTACGCCACCAACAACGTTAGTACCGTACTCAATCATTTGAGAAGCATGGAAAGTTCCTTCACTTCCTGTAAAACCTTGAACAATTATTTTGGAATCTTTATTAACTAAAACACTCATGATATATTTTTTATGTAGTTTTTAAAATTGTTATGCAAAAGTATAAAATAGTAAGCAGTAATCAGTGTTCAGTGTTCAGTTTTTTGACACTAAATTAGGATAATTGACTCATTTGATACCCTCTGTATAATTTATTGTCTTTTATTTCCCAAATAGCTATAAAATGTGCTAATAACATCTCTTCTCTAGGATTTTCAATTGTTTTGACAAAATGAGAATAGCGCACGGAAATTAAATTATTTTCACCAATAATATGGCTTATTCGAACTTTAGAACGAACATACGCTTTGCTTAAATCATTAGATAAATTTAATAAAGAATTATAATCCAACTGAATGAATCCTTTGCTGCTATTCCATTCTACTATTACTTCCGGGTGCAAATAATCTTTGATGACTTCGCTGTCGATTAAAGCATCTGATTTATAAAATTGTTGAACGATTTCTTTTGCAGACATATTATTTTAGTTTAGTAAGAATTTCTGGTATCTTTTTAATATTGGCCAGTTGCTTCAATTTTTCTCTTGATTCCTCAATTGGCGTTCCAAAATAGGATTTACCTCCTTCTACTGATTTTGTAACTCCGGTTTGTCCTAGAATAACAGCCTTTGCTCCTATTGTGATTCCGCTGGTAGTTCCTACTTGTCCCCATATTGTAACTTCATCTTCTATAATAACGCATCCGGCAATTCCGGTTTGTGAAGCAATTAAACATTTTTTCCCAATCACGGTGTCATGACCTACATGCACCTGATTGTCAATTTTTGTGCCTTCACCAATAATAGTATCGCCAGTAACACCTTTGTCAATTGTACAAAGCGCTCCAATTCCCACATTGTCTTTGATAACCACTCTTCCACCGGAAAGTAATTGATCGTATCCTTCGGGACGTTTTTTATAATAAAAAGCATCGGCACCCAAAATTGTTCCTGCGTGAATGATTACATTATCACCAATTACGGTATAATCATAAATAGAAACATTAGAATGTATCACACAATTTTCTCCAATGACAACATGATTTCCAATAAATGTATTGGGCTGTATTACAGTTCCTTCACCTATTGAAGCTGAAGCAGCTATTGAAACATTTGAATACTGAAAAGGTTTAAAGTGTTTTGTTAATGTGTTGAAATCCCTAAACGGATCATTAGAAATAAGTAATGCTTTTCCATCAGGACAAGCTACATTTTTATTGATTAAAACTATAGTTGCCGCTGAGTTTAACGCTTTATCATAATACTTAGGATGATCTACAAAAACAATATCACCAGATTCGACAACATGAATTTCATTCATTCCCAAAACAGGAAAATTAGCATCACCAACATATTCACAGTCGATGATAGTTGCAATTTCTTCTAAAGTATATACTTTTTGGAATTTCATTTTTTCATTTCTTTAGTCTCAGTTTTCAGTACCAGTTTTAATTCTTTACAACTCGAATTATCTACTGATACTGAAAACCTATAAAAACTACTCCTTTACACGTTCCATATAAGAACCTGATGCAGTATCTATTTTAATTTTATCTCCTTCATTGATAAACAAAGGTACATTTACAGTGGCTCCTGTTTCAACAGTTGCTGATTTTGTTGCATTTGTAGCAGTATTTCCTTTGATACCTGGTTCCGCATAAGTCACTTCAAGAATTACAGATGCCGGCATATCTACAGAAAGAGGTAAATCAGTCTCTGTATTGATACTTACCATTACATTTTCGCCTTCTTTTAATAATCCTGGGGAATCCAAAATATTTTTATTCAAGGAAATTTGCTCAAAGGTTTCTGTATTCATAAAATGGAATTCATCACCTTCCGGATACAAATATTGAAATTTATGATTTTCAACTCGAACTTCCTCAATTTTATGACCCGCAGAAAAAGTGTTATCCAATACTTTTCCGTTTGTTAAACTTCTTAATTTAGTTCTAACGAAAGCTGGTCCTTTTCCTGGTTTTACATGAAGAAATTCAATTATTTTGTAGATATCGTTGTTGTATTTAATACACAATCCGTTTTTAATGTCTGATGTAGATGCCATTTTTATTTTTATTTGTTGATTTGTTGATTCTTAATAATTTCCTGAATAGCCTTTCATTACACCTCTTGAGGAGTTTCGAATAAAATCAATGATTTCATCTCTTTCCGGCGTGGCCTCCATTTCAGCTTCAATAATACCTAAAGCTTGTGTGGTATTATAATTTTTTTGGTACAGAATTCTGTAAATATCTTGAATTTCTCTGATTTTTTCTGTTGTAAAACCACGTCTTCTTAATCCCACAGAATTAATACCTACATACGACAAAGGTTCTTTTGCGGCTTTGGTAAACGGGGGAACATCTTTTCTTACTAAGGATCCACCAGAAATCATGGCATGATCTCCAATATGGATAAATTGATGAATGGCAGCCAATCCTCCAATAACGGCATATTTACCAACGGTTACATGACCAGCCAGAGCGACTCCGTTTACAATAATAGCATTATCACCTATGTGACAATCGTGGGCAATATGCGCCGTTGCCATTACCAAACAATTATTACCTAAGGTAGTCTGTCCGGAGGCTATTGTTCCCCTATTGATGGTCACACATTCTCTTATGGTACAATTATCTCCAATAATTGCTAAAGAATCTTCTCCGCCAAATTTTAAATCCTGTGGAACTGCTGAAATTACTGCACCAGGGAATATATTACAATTTTTTCCTATTCTTGCGCCTTCCATTATGGTAACGTTAGATCCTATCCAAGTGCCATCCCCAATAACTACATTATTATGGATGGTTGTAAACGGTTCAATGACAACATTCTTGGCGATTTTAGCGCCGGGATGAACATATGCTAGTGGTTGATTCATATTCTTTGTTTAATCGTTTAACTGTTTAATCGATTAACCGAATACACGATTAACCAAATCAACAAAAAAATTACTGTTTCTTAGCAATTTGGGCCATCAATTCTGCTTCAGCAACCAGTTTTCCATTTGCATACGCATTTGCTTGCATATGACAAATACCTCGTCGGATTGGCGTAATTAAATCGCATTTAAAAATCAAAGTATCGCCTGGTAATACTTTGTGTTTAAATTTAACATTATCTATTTTCATAAAATAAGTCAAATAGTTCTCCGGATCCGGAACCGTGCTTAAAACAAGAATCCCTCCTGTTTGCGCCATGGCCTCCACAATTAAAACACCTGGCATAACCGGAGCTTCAGGAAAATGACCTACAAAAAAGTTTTCGTTCATGGTTACATTTTTCATTCCAACCACATGAGTTTCTGACATTTCGATAATTCTGTCAATCAATAAAAATGGGGGTCTATGAGGCAGAACTGCCATGATTTTATGAATGTCCATCAATGGTTCCTGATGTAAATCAAAAACAGGAACATAATTTCGTTGTTCAATTTTTATGATTTTAGCCATTTTCTTCGCAAATTGTGTATTGACAAAATGTCCTGGTTTGTTAGCTATTACCTTACCTTGTATTTTAGTTCCAATTAAAGCTAAATCACCTATTACATCAAGTAGTTTGTGTCTTGCCGCTTCATTCGGATAATGCAAAGTCAGATTGTCTAAAATACCATTTGGTTTAACCGTTATTTGCTCTTTTCCAAAAGCGAGTTTCAAACTTTCCATTGTAGTGGCTGATATTTCTTTATCAACATACACGATAGCATTATTTAAATCACCTCCTTTTATCAAACCGTTCTCTAAAAGAGATTCTAATTCATGCAAGAAACTGAAGGTTCTTGACTCAGATATCTCCGTTTTGAAATCAGAAATATTTTTCATAGTCGCATTTTGAGTTCCTAAAATTTTAGTCCCAAAATCAACCATTGCAGTAACGCAGTAATAATCACTTGGCATCACTAAAATTTCGCTGCCTGTGGCTTCATCAGTAAATGAAATAACTTCTTTTACTATATATACATTCCTTTTTGCACTTTGTTCTTCGATACCCGCTTTTTCAAGAGCTTCAACAAAGAATTTAGAGGAGCCATCCATTATTGGTAGTTCAGAAGCATTCAATTCTATGATGACATTATCTAAGTCACAACCCGTCAATGCCGCTAAAACATGTTCTGGTGTTTGAATTTTGACCCCTAACTTTTCTAAATTGGTTCCTCTTTGTGTATTTACTACATAATTTGCATCAGCTTCCACAATAGGTTGTCCCTCTAGATCTACTCGAACAAAAGTAAAACCATTATTGACTGGAGCAGGTTTAAAAGTCATTTTCACTTCTTTACCTGTGTGTAATCCAACTCCAGTTAGAGAGATTTCTGTTTTGATGGTCTTCTGTTTAACCATTTTTTCCATTTTTTTGGTTTAAAATTTGTTTTTTTAATTCTTCGATTTCTGCAACAATTTTGGGTAAATTCTTGAAATGAACGTACGATTTACTAAAATCATTGTACCCAAATGCGGGACTTCCTTGTAAGATTTCATTATCTTTAATATTCCTTCCTACACCACATTGCGCTTGAATTCGTACATTATTGCCAATGGTTAGGTGTCCAGAAATTCCAACTTGGCCACCAATCATTCCGTTTTTGCCAATTTTAGTTGAACCCGCAACACCGGTTTGCGCCGCTATTACCGTATTCTCCCCAATTTCAACATTGTGCGCAATTTGAATTTGATTGTCCAGCTTCACGCCTTTTCGTATAATAGTTGAACCCATTGTGGCTCTATCTATTGTAGTACAAGACCCAATATCAACATTGTCTTCAATAATAACATTTCCTATTTGTGGGATTTTAGTGTAAGTTCCGTCTGGATTAGGTGCAAAACCAAAACCATCTGAACCTATTATAGCTCCGGAATGTATCGTACAGTTATTCCCTATTATGGTCTCTGAATAAATTTTTGCACCAGCAAATAGAATAACATTATCCCCTACTACTACATTATCACCCAGAAAACAATTGGGATAAATTTTTACGTTTTCTCCTAAAACGACATTTTGACCTACATAACTAAAACTCCCTAAATATAAACTTTCTCCATATTTAACGCTGTCCGAAAGGAAAGAGGGTTGTTCTATCCCACTTTTATTTAATTTTACCTGATTGTAAAATTCTAATAATTTTGAAAATGCGGAATACGCATCAATCACTTTAATCAAAGTTGTAGTAATTGGTGCCTCTGCTATAAAAGTATCATTAACAATTGTTACAGATGCTTTAGTAGAATAAATATAATTCTGATACTTGGGGTTTGACAAGAAAGTTAGTGATCCTTCGATGCCTTCTTCGATTTTTGATAATCTAGAAACTTCTGCCATGGGATTTCCTACAACTTCACCTTCTAAAATCCCTGCTATTTGTTCTGCTGTAAATTTCATCCCGACAAAAATATAAAAAATAGGTTTTAAATACTGAATTTATAACAGTTGTTTTGGAAAACATATGTAATATTTAGTAACGGATTTAGATAATGATTTCAAATTCAATTGATCAGAGGCATCCACAACGTCTTCAATTGTTTTGTCTTTATTCAAAATCCGTATGGGTTCTGCCTGTTTGCTGTAAGCCTGATTTTTTATTTTTCCTCTAAAAATAAAATAGTTTGTTTCTTGTAAAGAAATATGATGCTCTGCTGCAAAACGTTCTTTCAACGGCTGTAATTCTTCCAAAGTGACTTTTTCACTCGTTAATTTTATCTTTAATAAATCACGGTTTACAATCATTTTACTTAAGGAGGATAGCGTAAAGTCATCCTGTTGCTGCCATGATTTCAAAGCACTAATGATATCAAAATCATCTAATTGTGCAAATAAATCTAACCTCCCGGCATCAAATGTGTCCATCGTAACTTTATTTTCCATAAAAAAGAACAACGGCTTGCTGCAAGGCAACTGTACTCCTTTTAATGTCAATTCTTTAGCTCTTTTTAGGACTTTCGTCAAAATTAACTCGGCCACTAAACTGGTTTTGTGTAAATAAACCTGCCAGTACATTAATCGTCTGGACATCAAGAATTTTTCAACAGAATAAATTCCTTTTTCTTCAATAACCAAAACATCATCCGCAACATTCATCATTTGGATCAATCGTTCTGAATTGACATTGCCTTCTGAAACACCCGAATAAAAACTATCGCGTTTCAAATAATCCATACGATCCATATCCAATTGGCTCGAAATAAGTTGCAACATAAATTTCCGGTCATATTCCCCCTTGAAAACCTGAATGGCTAGACTCAACTGGCCATTGAATTCCACATTTAACTGATTCATGAACAATAAGGAAATTTCCTCATGATGTACATCCTCAACGATACTTCTTTCCATAGCATGCGAAAAAGGGCCATGTCCTATATCGTGTAACAAAATGGCAATATAGAGTGCATTTTCTTCTTCAGGAGATATTGAAACCCCCTTAAAACGCAATACATCAACCGCTTTTTGCATTAAATGCATACAACCTAAAGCATGATGAAAACGGGTATGATTGGCACCAGGATATACTAAATACGACAAGCCCATCTGGGAAATACGGCGCAAACGCTGAAAATAAGGATGCTGTATTAAATCGTAAATTAAGGCATTGGGTATGGTAATAAACCCATAAATGGGATCATTGAATATTTTTAGCTTATTGATTTGACTCACTATAAGTTTTTTTTTAGGTCAACAAATATAAGTAATTTAGATTTCAAAAACAGAACAATGCTAATTGTGCTGTAGCGCTAAAAAAACGGAGCGTTTTAGCACTCCGTTGGTATTTAATTTTATATTTTTCTGATCCAAATATTTCGAAATTGATTTTTAGAATCATGATCCTGAAGCGAAATAACATCCTCTCCATGAGCCGAGGGATAATTATGCAAACCGATGTAAAGTGTCAACCCGTTTATTGTAGTATTATTTTGGACTAAAACACCATTCAAAAACACGGTAATTCTTGCTGGAGCATCAATTTTACCATCTGCTTTGAAACGAGGTGCCGTATATATTACATCATAAGCATTCCATTCTAATGGTGTTTTCACGGCGTTTACTAAAGGTGGATGATCTTTATAAATACTTCCGGCCTGGCCATTACTATAGGTTCTATTATTATAGGAATCTAATATTTGTAATTCATATCTGTTTTGGAAAAATACGCCACTGTTTCCTCTTGCCTGTCCCCCATCTAAAACAACATCCGGCGCGCTCCATTCCAGGTGCAGTTGACAATCCCCAAAAACCATTTTAGTTTGAATGGCTCCGGTACCCGGAACAACTTCCATATAATCTTGATCAACAATTTTCCATCCTGCCGGTTTATTTATATCTTTCTGGCTCACCCATTGTGCTAAATTTTTACCGTCAAATAAAATAATCGCATCCGAAGGCGCATTTCCAAGGGTTTTAGCCGGGGTAATACCTTTTACTTCTGGTTCCCAAATTTCAGTCATTTCTGGTTTCATTGACATTGGGGAAACCTCTGGCGGAGTATTTACATAGTTGTGTTGCGCCATAACTGCTGTTGCAGAGAATAAAGAAATCATTAATAAAGAGTTCTTGAAGTTTTTAGATTTCATAGTAAAATTCATTTGGTTTAATAAAATATGGATAAATGTTCACTTTTCAATATTAAGCATTTTTTTTTCACCAACTAACTTTTAATCTAATTATAACTAAATAAGAAATAAACTTTAGATTTTTATTGTAGAAGCAGTAACTTCATTAACTACAATTTGTTAAATAAATTAACATAGATTTAAGTTCGCTTAGTTCGGTAAATGCCGAACTAAATAGTACTTTTGCAAAAAAATTATGAACAATATTCCTAAAGAAAGAGAAGAACTTATAGAAATGTTCGGAATTCATTTTGAGTTACTGTATAATTTATCTCCGCTTGGCTCCAGAATTCTGGGACTATTAATAATTGATGGCTGCAAAAAAGGATTAACCTTTGAAGAAATAGTTGAAAAACTGGGCGCCAGTAAAAGTTCGATTTCTACAAACTTGAATCTGCTGCTAAAAATGGACAAAATAAATTATTATACGTTAACTGGTGATCGAAAAAAATATTTCAAATCCAGTCCATTTAGCGAAAGACTGACTAATTATCTAAAAATACTTGATTTTGAAAAACAAATAATCGAAAAATTGCAAGCGTACCGTGAAAAAAACATTTCATGTCCTGAAGAGCAGTGCAATCTGGAAAATACAAAAGCATACAAAAAACATGTAATAGAAGTCGAAGAATTATTGATTAAAACCATCCATAAATTCAAAGAAATAGAAAATAACAATAGTAAAATAATAATTAATCAATTTTAGTAAATAGTCCCAGATGAAAAAAAAATATTTTATAAGTGTAATTTTATTATCAATAAGCTTGCTCTCCTGCAAAAAAGAAACGGCTAAAACGGCTCCTTCTGTTATGTCCTACAAAGTGGTTGAGATAGCAACCTCTAATACAACTTTATTAGCTGAATATCCTGCGAGTTTAGAAGGCGTTACCGATATAGATATTCGTGCAAAAGTAGATGGATATATTCAAAAAATATATGTACAAGAAGGACAAGAAGTTAAAAAAGGGCAATTGCTTTTTAAATTAGAGACTCAAACAGCAACCCAGGAAGCTGGCGCTGCAAAAGCAAAAGTTGCGGCTGCTCAAGTGGAGGTAAATCGTTTAATCCCTTTGGTAGAGCGTGACATCATCAGTGATGTGCAATTAGAAACGGCTAAAGCAAATTTAGCTAGTGCTAAAAGTACATATCAAAGTATCGTTGCCAGAATTAATTATGCTACTATAAAAAGTCCTGTTAACGGAATTGTAGGAACTTTACCTTTAAGACTTGGAAGTTATGTAAGCAGCCAAACCGTTGAACCTTTAACCCGAATTTCGGATGTGAGCACGATTTATGCCTATTTTTCAGTAAATGAAAAAGAACAATTGGATATCATGATGAATACTCCAGGAAAGTCATTTCAAGAAAAAATAAACAAAATGGAAGCGGTAAATTTAATTTTAAGCAATGGGATGCAATATGAACAAAAGGGTAAAATTGAAACCTTTAGCGGACAAGCCAACACACAAACAGGATCGTTTAATGTACGAGCACGTTTTACAAACGGAAACAAATTGTTGCGTTCTGGAGAAAGTGGAACGATACAAATCCCTACACATTTAGAGGATGTTATTGTCATTCCTCAAAATGCAACATTAGAATTACAAGACAAACGCATTGCACTTGTTGTGGATAAAAACAACAAAGTGCAAGCAATCCCAATTGAAGTTCGCGCAATTCCTGGAGGTCAATTTTTTGTAGTGGATAGCGGATTAAATGTAAACGATAAAATACTTGTTGAAGGAGTGGGGATAGTAACTGAAGGAACCCTCATTAAGGCTGAAATTATTGATTTTAAAACTATCATCAATCCAACAAAAAAGTAATTCAGAAACTAATTATTGAATAAATAACAAAATATGTTTTCAAAATTCATTGACAGACCGGTATTGTCAACGGTGATCTCTATTATCATCGTAATTTTAGGAGTTTTAGGGTTAATCTCACTCCCTGTCTCACAATATCCAGAAATAGCGCCACCTACGGTAACCGTAGCAGCAAACTATCAAGGCGCCAGTGCCGAAGTTGTAATGAGCTCGGTAGTAATTCCATTAGAAGAACAAATCAACGGTGTTGAAGACATGACTTACATGACTTCTACATCAAATAATGACGGTTCAGCAGCTATTAATATTTACTTTAAATTAGGAACAAATCCAGATTTAGCAGCTGTGAATGTGCAAAATCGTGTTTCACGTGCTACACCTTTGTTGCCTCAAGAAGTTACAAGAGCCGGTGTAACAACTTCAAAGAGACAAAGCGACAATATTTTGATTTTATCTTTATACAGCGACAACCCGGATTATGATGATACTTTCCTTCAAAATTATGCTAACATCAATATTTTACCAAAAATAAAACGTGTAGCAGGAGTTGGAGAAGCAATGATTTTTGGACAAAAAGACTACTCGATGCGTATTTGGCTTAAGCCAGATGTAATGGGAGCTTATGGACTTGTTCCTTCGGATATTACAGCTTTATTGGCTGAGCAGAATATTGAAGCCGCTCCCGGTCAGTTAGGTGAAAGTAGTAACCAATCTTTTCAATATACATTAAAATACAAAGGGCGTCTGCAAGATGTAAAAGAGTTTGAAGAAATTATTATCCGTTCAACCCAAAACGGAGAAATCCTTAAATTAGGGGATGTTGCAAAAATTGAATTGGGGGCTGTAAATTACGCCAGTAATGCGTACACAAATGGAAACAAATCTGTTGCAATTGCTATTGCACAAACTGCAGGATCTAATGCACAAGAAGTAATTGAAGGTTCTTTAAAAGTGTTAAATGAAGCGGAAGTAAATTTCCCGAAAGGGGTAAAATATGCCACCTTAATTAATGCAAATGACTTCTTAGAAGAATCTATCACTAAAGTGATCTACACTTTGATTGAAGCCTTTTTATTGGTTTTTATTGTGGTTTTTATCTTCTTACAAGACTGGAGATCTACCCTTATACCAGCAATATCTGTGCCTGTTGCAATTGTGGGTACTTTCTTTTTCCTAAGTTTATTTGGCTTTACTATTAATTTATTAACTCTTTTTGCCTTGGTATTGGCTGTGGGAATTGTGGTCGATGATGCCATTGTAGTAGTTGAAGCCGTC
This sequence comes from Flavobacterium sp. LB2P53, assembly GCF_003970305.1. Lineage (NCBI taxonomy): Bacteria > Pseudomonadati > Bacteroidota > Flavobacteriia > Flavobacteriales > Flavobacteriaceae > Flavobacterium > Flavobacterium sp. LB2P53. Next base: position 175,286 of record NZ_RYDG01000003.1, on the reverse strand, counting down.
CATGCCAAAATGGAAGCTGGGGAACATGATCCCAAAAAAGCAGCTCATAGTGCCATGCAAGATATTAGTAGTGCAATTATTTCTATTACCCTTGTCATGTCGGCGGTATTTATTCCTGTTTCTTTTATTAGTGGTTCAGCGGGCGTTTTCTACAAGCAGTTTGGAATAACTTTGGCTGTTGCAATTGTATTATCAGCTATTAACGCCCTAACACTTTCTCCTGCTTTGTGTGCCATTTTCTTGAAAGAACACGATAAAAACTCAAAGAAAAAAGGTTTTGCAGAACGCTTTTATACGGCATTCAATGTTGGGTTTGAAACAACAACCGCTAAGTATAAAAGATCTGTTGAGTTTTTTATAAAACGTAAATGGTTGGCTTTTTTAGGAATTGCCATTTTTGCAGGGATTTTTATCTTATTATTAAATATTACGCCAAAGGCTTTTGTTCCGGGTGAGGATACAGGAGCAATTCTTTCTGACGTTTCTCTTCCGCCCGGCACTTCATTAGAAAGAACCGAGGAAGTATTATTGCAAATTGAAAATAAAGTAAAAGATATTCCTGAAATAAAAGAAGTACTTCGTATTTCAGGTCGTAGTTTAATAAGTGGTACAGGTAGTAATTACGGAATGGTAATTGTAAAATTAAAAACTTGGGCTGAACGTAAAGATGCGAATCAGGAAATAAATGCAGTAATAGCTGAATTGTTTAAGCGTACGGCTTCTGTTAAAGATGCAAAAGTCCTCTATTTTGCTCGCCCTACACTTGTTGGTTTTGGTTTTACCAATGGTTTTGAATTTCAATTACAAGATCAAAAAGGAGGAACAATTGAGGAGTTGGATGAAGTAAAAAGTAAATTTTTAGGAGCTTTAAATAGCCGTCCCGAAATCAAATATGCAACTACCTCTTTTTCTCCAAATTATCCGCAATACCGAATTGATTTGAATGTTGCTACCATAAAGAAATCAGGGTTAACTGTCACGGATGTTTTAGGCACTATGCAAGGATATTATGGTGGCGTTTATGCTTCTAATTTTAACAAATTTGGAAAACAATTTCGTGTAATTTACCAATCTGAACCCGAATTTAGAAGTAATCCCGAATCGTTAAATCAAGTATTGGTCAGAAATAATACTGGTCAGATGGCTCCTATTTCACAATTTGTGACTTTAGTAAAAGTATTTGGCCCTCAGGCAATAGAACGTTTCAATTTATTCACTTCTATAAAAGTCACAGGGGCTCCAAATGAAGGTTTCAGCTCAGGTGATGCCATTAAAGCAGTTGAAGAAGTGGCAAGTCAAACCTTACCTATTGGTTATGGTTATGAGTTTTCAGGAATGACTCGTGAGGAAATAAGTGCTGGCGGTCAAACATTGTATATTTTCCTATTGTGTTTGGTTTTTGTATATTTCTTGTTAGCCGCTCAATATGAGAGTTATATGTTGCCTTTTGCGGTATTAATTTCATTACCAATTGGTTTAGCAGGAGCATACTTATTTGCTTATTTTTTCAATGTGAGTGATAATATTTACCTACAAATAACACTTATTATGCTTATTGGATTACTCGCTAAGAACGCCATTTTAATCGTCGAGTTTTCTGTAGATTCCAGAAAAAAAGGAATGAGTATCACCCAAGCGGCTATTCATGGTGCAGTTGCTCGTTTACGTCCTATATTGATGACATCATTTGCATTTATTTTCGGATTATTGCCTTTGATGTTAGCTAAAGGAGCTGGAGCTGTTGGGAATAATGCTATTGGAACTGGAGCAATTGGCGGTATGTTAATAGGAACCATTTTTGGTATTTTTGTAATACCGGTATTGTTTATCGTTTTCCAAACCTTACAAGAAAAAATTTCTACAAAACCACTTCCGATAACAAATCAGGAAACTGATGTCGCACTTTTAAATAAAGAAAATGAAGAATAAGTTAATTAAAATAGCAGTAGTTGTTATAACCGCTACTGTAATGCAGTCGTGCTTTGTTGCTAAAAAATATAACAGACCAGAATTAAAAACCGAAAATCTTTACAGAACTGAAGTTGTTTCAAATGATACCACTTCACTTGCTAATGTTGCTTGGGATCTCGTTTTTACCGATCCTCTTTTGCAAGGGTATATCAAAAAAGGGTTAAACAATAACCTGGATATCAGAATTGCAATGCAAAATATCCAAGCTGCCGAGGCTACCATGCGACAGGGAAAAGCAGGGTATTTTCCAACACTTTCTGTAGGTGCCGACTGGACGCATCAAGAGCTTTCTAAAAACAGTCAATTAGGTAACTTAATAAGCCGTGGTGGTGGTGCAACTAATGTGGATCAATACCAGTTTACAGGGAATCTTTCTTGGGAAGCAGACATTTGGGGAAAAATACGAAGCAACAAGCGCGCAGCAAATGCGGCCTATCTTCAAACTACAGCAGCGAATCAAGTGGTCAAAACACAATTAATTGCTACCCTTGCCGCAACCTATTATCAATTGCTTTCTGTTGACGCACAAATAAAATTAACAGAACGAACCTTGATTAACAGAAATCAAAGTATTGAAACAATTGTAGCATTAAAGGCGGCAGGAAATGTTACCGAAGTTGGTGTGAAGCAAACCGAAGCGCAAAAATATGCTACCGAAATTATCCTTGCTGATTTAAAGAATAATAGTATCATTCTTGAAAACACGATGAGCATTCTTATGGGTGAAGCTTCTGCCAAAATTGAAAGAAGCACTTTTGAAACACAATCCTTACAACCAACCATTACACTTGGTGTACCTGCTACGTTACTAAGAAACAGACCTGACGTGATTGCAGCAGAATACAACTTTATTTCGAGTTTTGAGCAAACCAATGTAGCTAAAAGTAATTTTTATCCAACGTTAAAACTTACTGCAACAGGAGGACTTCAGAGTATTGATTTGAAAGAATGGTTTAGCGCTAATTCCCTTTTTGCTAATGTAATTACGGGGTTGACACAACCTATTTTTAATCAAAGACAGATTAAAACCAGATTTGAAATTGCAAAAGCAAATCAGGAAAAAGCCTATCTTCAGTTTGAGCAGTCTTTGTTGACCGCCGGAAAAGAAGTTTCGGATGCATTGGCACAATACAACAATGAAACCTACAAACTCACCGTGAGGGGAAAACAAGTAGCTGCATTGAATAAAGCCACTGATTATTCAGATGAATTATTGACGTACGGACTAGCGAATTATTTAGAAGTTTTAACTGTAAAAGACAATGCTTTGAATGCAGAATTAAGCTTGATAGACAATAAATTCCAACAATACAAAGCCATAATTCAATTGTACAGAGCCCTTGGTGGGGGCTGGCAATAAGACTTACTTGATTAATTAGAATTGATTTCTGTTAGTTCCAGAACCACTGTTTATTGTATAAGCAGTGGTTTTGTCTTTTAATTCGGATTCCAATATTTAAGTAGTGGACTTTCTCAGTGAAAGAGTAAAGTATAAAAAAATACAAACCCAAACGTAAGAAGCGTAATTAATACGAATCCAAAGAACATATTTCTTTGGGACTCAATTACTGGTTTGTTGTCTTTATATAAACTCATTACCACTCCGTTAGCACCATATCCCAAAATAAATTTGCACGCTACTTCTTGATCGTTTTCAATTATTTTAAAATGATGTGTTCCTCCTGCTATAGAACGTTTCTCCGAAACTATTTTTCCGTTTAATAGTATAGTTTCTTTTGCCATAAAAGAATTAAAAACTTCTATCTTATTGTCTCCAAGAGTGATTGTTGTAAACTTCATTATTCAATTTGCTTTAGTATTTAATTACGTCCTTTCAAAGTATTATAAATCTCTGTTGTTGGGTAAAAGTATATAATTATCGAAGTAATAACTAGGACTGCACATTTAAATCAGAATTTTAAGGAATAAAACCATAATATAGACCTCAAAAATGTACTTATTATCTCATTGTCAGATGCAACCCCTATTTTTACAATAGTAAAAGTGAGTTGAGAATCATAATACAGTATTTACTTTTCGTTAAATTTAGTGTTAATATTAGAAAACCTTTATTTTTTTTAGTAAGTTTAAACATTAGATATTTTTTTACCTATTTTCAGGAAACTGTCTATTGATCTTTAATCTAATTTCAAGTACTTATGATAACATTAAACGTAAATAATAAAACCTATCAAGTTGATGTAAGTCCGGACATGCCTCTACTATGGGTAGTAAGGGACACACTGGGCCTGACTGGAACAAAATTTGGTTGTGGTGTTGCACAGTGCGGAGCATGCGTGTTGCATCTTGATGGAGAAGCAGTTCGATCCTGCGTAACTAAAGTCAGCAGGGCCGAAGGAAAAAAAATAACCACAATTGAAGGCTTGTCTTTACATAATGACCATCCAGCGCAACTGGCATGGAATGAAATGGATGTACCCCAATGCGGATACTGCCATTCCGGCCAAATCATGTCAGCTGCAGTGTTATTGAGAGAAAATCCAAAACCGACTGATAAGGATATTGATGACGCGATGTCAGGAAATATTTGTCGATGCGGAACCTATCCGCGTGTAAGAAAAGCCATTCATTTAGCCGTACAATTACAAGAAAAAGATAAAGGATAAAAAAATACTCAATATACTAAATCAACTTATTATAAGATAATCCTTTCTTAACATAATCAATTTACTATGGCTTCATTCCAAAAAAATAAAACGGCTGCTATTCTCTTTTTTTTGCTCGTTAGTGCAGTTGCATTAGGCTGGACACTAAAACCCGAGGATGAAAGTGAATATATAAATATTAATCCTACTGTAATCATCAAGGACAGCATTGCCTCTGTAAGAGCATTCCAAAAGGTTTATAAAGTTTTAATGAGTCCCCGCTGCGTGAACTGCCACCCTATTGGTGACGTTCCGTTGCAAGGAGAAGACAGTCATTTACATGTCATGGCTCCTAAACGCGGTATTGACGGAAGAGGATTATATGCCATGAAATGTACGAATTGCCACCAAACTCAAAATACACCTGGATTACATACACCACCAGGAAATTCAGACTGGCACTTGCCACCTGCTGATATGAAAATGGTTTTTGAAGGCAGAACAGCTCACCAGCTGGCTAAACAATTAATGGATCCATCTAAAAACGGACATATGGATATTAATAAACTCAAAAAACATGCTGATGATGCTTTTGTTCTTGCAGGATGGAATCCGGGCGAAGGGCGCAGCCTACCGCCACTGACCCATGCAGAGTTTAAAAAAGAATGGCTGACATGGCTAAATAACGGTGCATATGCTCCCGCCAAATAATTTCTAAACCAGAGTATTGTAAAATAAATAATTTCTAAAGTATGATGGATTCAAAAAACAATTTAGTAAATACAAGACGAAGCTTTCTCAAACTTACTGGTTTGGGTGGGGCTGCTCTTTGTATGGGGTTTTATTTACCCGGCGATACAGTTCCAACTTTAATAAAACCATCCGATTTAACAGCAGCTGATATTGAAATGTGCGCCTGGATACTCATCAATACCTCCGGAAAAGTAACCATAGTTAGTCACCGTGCCGAAATGGGTCAGGGTGCCTATCATTCCATTCCGCAAATTATAGCCGAAGAACTAGAAGTGAATTTAAAAGATATAGACGTAGTATTTGCCCAAGGAAATGAAAAAAAATACGGAAACCAGATTACTGGTGGTAGCTCAACCATAAGATCCGCGTACAAAAAATTACTAAAATTGAGCGCCACGGCACGTGAAATGCTGATTGCCGCAGCTGCGCTCCAATGGAATGTATCCGTTGACGATTGCTATGCCGAAGCAGGACATGTTATTCACAGGCCTTCTGGCAAAAAGAAACACTATGGTGAACTGGCAACCCAAGCTTCAAAATTAGAAGCTCCTAAAAATCCTAAACTCAAAAAAATATCCGAATATAAGCTTATCCGCCAGCCATTACACCGTTTGGATACGCCCATGAAAACAAATGGGACTGCTATTTTTGGCCTCGATAAAAAGATTCCAGGCATGCTCTATGCAGCCGTAGAACGAAATCCAAGACTTCGTGGAACAGTAAAAAGTTTTGATGATTCCGTGGCAAAAAAAATACCAGGGGTAAAACAGATTTTTGTGGTAAAAATGATGGTCCACAATACCATTCGGGAAGGAGTCGCCGTTGTGGCTGATTCGACTTGGGCAGCGATGCAGGGGAAAAAGGCTTTAATAGTTGAATGGGATGATACTGGATTTGAACATGTAAACAGTCCCGAAATATTCAAACGCCAGGAAGAATTTATAAAAACGAAGGAAGGATTGCCTCTTAAATCTCAAGGTGATCCTACTGCAATCATAGAAAAATCAAATAAGAAACTGGATGTAATCTACCAGACCCCATACCAATCCCATAGCTGTATGGAACCGCTGAATTGTATTGCCAATTTCCAAGGAGATACTGTAGAAATTTGGGGTCCGATTCAAGCACCTGGATGGGTTCAGGATTTTATAAGCACCCAAATGGGAATTGCAAAAGAAAAGGTAATTGTAAATATGACTTTCCTCGGTGGTGGTTTTGGAAGAAAAGCCTTTACCGATTATCCTCATGAAGCGGTATTGATTTCAAAAGAAATTGGAGCTCCGGTTCAGGTAGTTTGGACACGAGAGGATGACCTTAAGCAGGGCCCTTACCGACCAGGAATCTCTTATCGTTGTGAAGGTGTAGTAAAAGGCGGGAAAATTGAAGCGCTTAAATTTAGAATGGCAGGCCAAAATAACGACCACTGGAGTGGAGGAAAGAAAGACGTTCCTAATGATAGTACCAGCGAAGGATTCCTTGAACCCTATTATGCGAGTATCAAAAATTTAAGCATTTCAGATGTTCCCTTTGAAACACCACTACCAACAATGTGGTGGCGTTCAGTGTATGCTTCTACAAACGGATTTGCGTTTGAAAGTTTTATGGATGAAATGGCTGTAGAAGCTGGCGCGGATCCGCTGGATTTTAGAAGAGCTCATCTACAGGATGAGAGATGCCAAAAACTAATTGACAAAATGGAAGAAGTCTCCGGCTGGAAAAAAAGAAGTAAAAATGAAGGCTATGGTGTAGCCATCACTGAATGTTTCAAATCAACGGTAGGACACATTGTAAAAGTTTCAAAAAACGCCTCTGGAGGTGTAAAAATAGATAATGTTTGGGCCGTCATAGATTGTGGCTGGTATGTAAATCCGGATATTATTCGCGCGCAGGTTGAAGGTTCCATCGTCATGGGTCTGGGTGCGGCAACAATACATGAAATAACATTTAAGGATGGTATAGTAGAACAAAATAATTTTTATGATTACCCAATGCCTCGTATTACGGATATTCCACAAATAGAAGTGTATATTATAGACAATGAAGAAGATGCAGGCGGAGTTGGAGAACCCGGTCTTCCTCCTTTTGCACCAGCGTTGACAAATGCCATTTTTGACCTGACAGGCAAAAGAATACGAAAATTACCATTTAGTCTGGCAACGGTATAATGCCCTATTTTTTTACCTTTAAGGGTGATAGCAATTACAAGCTCTTTTTTAATTCCTATGCTCCGCAAAAGCAGATTCTTAAAAACTCACAAAAGAACTAAATAAGCATAAAACCTACTTTACAACACTAGTTTAAATGTCACTTATCCAAGAAAAAATCTATTTAGATAATAATGCAACAACGCGTATTGACGATCGGGTGCTTGATGCCATGCTTCCCTATTTCACTAATTTTTATGCCAATGCAAACAGTAGCCACCTGGCTGGATTAACGGTGAAAGAAGCAGTCGAACAGGCCAGATGGCAAACAGCGGAACTAATTCAAGCAAAACCAAACGACATTATTTTTACCTCAGGTGCAACAGAAGCAATAAATCTTGCAATCAAAGGACTTGCAAACGAAAAACGCAAACATATTGTTACTGTAATTACAGAGCACGAAGCCGTTTTAGATACTTGCCTTCACCTAGAAACCATCGGATACAAAGTCAGCTATTTAGGCGTCAATAAGGATGGTATTTTAGACCTAGACCTTCTTACAGCATCCGTGACCGAAGAAACTGCACTAGTAATTGTCATGATGGCAAATAACGAAACGGGGACACTCCAGGATATTAAAAAAATCGGGGAAATTGCTAAATCTAAAGGAGCCTATTTCCTGTGCGATGCCACTCAGGCTATAGGAAAAATTCCAATTAATGTCGTTGATTTAGGCATTGACCTTCTGTCTCTTTCTGCACATAAATTTTATGGACCAAAAGGCATCGGTGCATTATTTGTTTCCAAAAAAATAAAAGCAAAATTAACGGGTCAAATCACTGGAGGTGGTCAGCAAAACAGCAAACGAAGTGGTACTTTAAATGTTCCGGGAATCATCGGACTTGGCAAAGCCTGCGAAATTGCAAGCTTAGAAATGGAAAAGGACAGAGATAGGATAACAATAATGCGAGACTTACTTGAAAGGGAACTATTGAAAATACCCGCATCTTTTGTCAATGGTTCGCAAACAAATCGTCTTTACAATACGACCAATATTTGCTTTCGAGGCGTGAATTCTGAAAATCTTATTCTTGCTTTGCAAAATATTTCCGTTTCTAATGGTTCGGCCTGTTCGGCTGTTACATCAGAACCTTCACATGTCTTGAAAGCATTGGGTCTTACAAATGAAAATGCCTTATCTTCGATCCGATTTAGCTTAGGAAAATTCACGACTTTAGCAGAAATTGAATTGACAATTACTACCGTTTCCGAATTAACACGGCTATTAAAGTCATAAAATAGTATGTTCTAAATCGGATTTAATCCAAGTACGAAAATTAAATTCAGCTATTTATTTTCCACTGATGGGATTGGTCATTAAAAATTTCTTTTCCCCAAATCTGAAGTTCTGCTTTCACGCGTTCTACAATTTCATTACAGGCTTCCATGGCAATGTTTCTGTGCTTAGAAGAAGTGAAAACAAACAGGCATATTTCACCCGCATTGACCACCCCAAGACTGTGATGCACATGCATACAGCTCAACTCATATTTAGAAAATAGCTCTTCCCTGATTTCCTGCATTTTTTCTAACGCCATCGCTTCATAAGCACTATATTCAATAGCTTTCACTGTTTTGCCATCAACAACATCTTCCCGAATCTGACCCAGGAAAATACTGTGCGCTCCAATATTTTTTTTAGTCGCATGTTTTGCAATGCTATCTGCTATAAATAATGGAGGAATAGCTCCTTCAATGAAAATATTTTTGATTTTTTTGATCATTATTTAAGATCTTTTAATGCATTGATGCCGTCTTTTAAGTGGCTTATTTTTTTGGTAGTTCCAAATTTTTCTAATAAAAGTGCCCCTGCTATCAAGCTACGTTTTCCACTTTGGCAGAATAATAGAATCGTACGTTCACTAATTTCTGGAATTTTTTCACTCAGCCCGGATAAGGGAAGAGCACAATATTTGAAATCAGCTTTTGGAAGCTCGTCCTTTTCCCGGACATCAATTACAATAGTATCGTTATTGGAAACTTGGTCTAAAAAATCAATAACAGAAAGGGTTTCAATTTCGGTACTTGCGAGTCCGCAGAGCAAGTTATATTCTGTGGCTTCGAATGTTATTTCATCTTTTGGTATCAAATCAGAAACGGAAACTTCCATATTAATTTCAATGACATACAGTTCATAATTAAGCAAACTGAATGTAAGGAGTCTATTAACCAATACCTCCCCTATTCCTGTAAGTAATTTAATCACCTCCCCAGCCTGCATCAACCCGATGATCCCGGGTAAAACGCCTAAAACACCCGCTTCATTGCAATTTTGAACTTCATCCGGTTTTGGAGGTTTAGGAAACAAATGGCGGTAGTTCGTCTTGTTCTTATTTTCATCTTCAATATTAAAAACAGCCACTTGCCCTTCATATTGATAAATAGCACCAAAAACCAAAGGCTTCTCTAACAAGACACAGGCATCGTTTATCAAATAGCGGGATGCAAAATTATCAGTGCAATCCACTATAATATCATAGGCACGGATGAGTTTTATTGCATTTTTAGAACTAAGCGCAATGACATAGCCCGTAATACTAATTTCAGGATTGAGGCTTAGTAGTCTTTTGCATGCAACTGTGGCTTTGTCTTTACCAATGTCATCCGTCGTGTATAAAACCTGTCGTTGCAGGTTGCTTAAGGATATGATATCATGATCTACAATGCCAATGGTACCAATCCCAGAGGCAACAAGATACTGCAAGACGGGACATCCTAAACCACCCGCTCCTATCACAAGCACCTTGGCTTTCTCCAGTTTTTGCTGTCCTTTAGTTCCAAAATCTTGAAGTGAATAATGGCGGGAATATCGGGCGTTATAATTTTCCATATTATCCTCCTGAATAAGGTGGCATAAGTGCTACCGTATCATTTTGACCAAATAAAACATTTGTTCCTGCTAATTTCATGTTGACTGCTACCGCATATTTACGATCCGACAATTCTGGAAAAAGTTGCTCTAAAGCTTCTTTCATAGACACGATGTCAGTAGCGTGCAGGCAAATTTCTTTTCCCATAATCGCTGCAATCGAACCAAATGCTATAATTTTAATTTTCATATGTAGATAATATTTGCTAAGCCTGATTTTTCATGATTTTTTCAAATACGGGCGTTTGGGGAAATTACAATAAATCTATCTTTATCCAAAACATCTTAATGCAAAATTCCGCTAAACGTTCTGAATATTTTTTTAATTACGCGTTGTGATTCTGAATTATCAAACATTTATGAGCCATAAATCATCATTAATACTAGTGTCTGAATTTAAGCAAAATTAATTTTAAAAATCCTATATCTATACTTAAACCTATTAAGAATATAATTACTCCTAATTTACATATAACTAAGCTTTTGAAAACACTAATTTATAGGAAGCCAACAGCAAAACTACAGCCAGTACATATTTCAGAATAGTAGCATTAAATTTCTTAGAACCTAAATAAGCACCCAAAAATCCTCCGACCAAAGCTACACCAACAAACAGAGCCATATCTCCCGTGAATGTAATACCTCGTGTGAGCATACCACCTAGCCCCGCTAGAGAATTCACAAATATGAATGCCGCACTTATGGCCGCAGTCTGTTTTTGATTGGTCCATTGCAACAGTAATAAAAGGGGTGAAAGCAAAATACCTCCTCCAATACCAATCATTCCCGACAGCAAGCCCACGATTCCTCCACTAATAATTGCTACGGAAACAGTATGGGGCCTCAATTGACAATCTTCTACATTTTTGAAAAAGAAAAAACGAAGAATAGGAAAAAGCAATAACACTCCCAAAATTCGCTTGTAAACCGTTTCTTCAACGGTAATCATTCCGCCAATAAAGGCCATGGGAATCGACATTGCTGCAATTGGAATAAATATTTTCTTTGAGAAAAACCCACCGCGATAATAGTGTGAAAAAGAAGTTATAGAAACGAAAAGATTGAGCACTAAAGCAGTCGGTTTCATTTCTTCAGGAGCAATACCATAAAGTGCCATTAGCGCCAGATAGCCACTGGCACCACCATGACCGACCGAAGCATATAAGAAAGCAACAAAAAAAAGAATTATGTAAAATACTTCTATAGACATTCATTTAATGAGTTAGGGATAAATAGTAAAAATATTGTTTTTTTTGAAACAAGTATTATCCAGGCAGGAGATGAACGGCAACTTCTTCTCCGGCTAGGCAACCTTTTGATTCTTCCGGCAAAACAATAAAGCAATTCGCCTGAGCAAAAGAGTGCAAACGGAAAGATTCTTGTGCATGCAAGGGAGTTACTGTTCCATTGCTATACGAGGCCTTTAGAAAATGTGTTAATCCCGAAGCTTTAGGATAATCATGTGTAACCCTAGCGGTAATTTCCGTCAAGCTATTAGTCAAGCCCATACGATTTTCAAGTACTGGTAACACATACTCGTAAAAACAAGTCAGCGAAGACGAAGGATTTCCAGGAAGTCCAAAAATCAATTTGTCTTTTTTTGTTCCAAAAAACAAAGGCTTCCCGGGCTTCTGCTTGATTTTGTGAAATTGTTGCTCGACACCACACCGCTGCGCCACAAGAGGCACAAAATCATAATCGCCCACACTAACGCCACCGTTCAAAAGAACAATATCATGAGTGTCAAGCGCTTTTTGCAAAACGTCCTGTAATACTTCAATCTGATCTTCAGCAGTTTGTACTGTAATATCTCTGACGCCAATTTTATTTAAAACTGCTTTTAACTGAACGGAATTGGCTTCATAAACCTGACCAAAATCTAAAGGCCTACCTGGTTCTTGCAATTCATTTCCGGTAAGGATAATAGCCACTTTTGGAGGTGAATATACCCAAACTTCCGCACAGCCTATTCCGGCTAGAAAGCCTACTGCTGCCGGGGAAAGATAAGTTTCAGCCGCCATGGCAATGACTCCGCTTTCAACCTCTGCTCCTTTTAGTCTTACATTTGCTCCTTTCAAAAGTGTCTGGTCTTCAACTAGTAGTTTTCCGTTTTCAAGGCATATCCGTTCTTGCATTACTACGGTATCAGCTCCCTCCGGCAAAGGAGCGCCGGTAAATATTCTCGTAGCCTCACCTTTATTAAGTACCAGTTGTCTACTCGTACCAGCCGCCATTTCTCCTATAATGGTAAGAAGACTGTCCTTATCTTCATATTTGATAGCATAACCATCCATGGAAGATTGATGAAAATTTGGAATGTCTATCATGGCTTGAATGTCTCTTGCGGTCACTTGTCCATGAGCATATAGGAGTGCGACGAGCTCACTTTTTTTTGTCAAAGCTGCGCCCATAATTAGTTGTTTTGCTTCTTTTACAGAAATCATTTGGGATGGATCAGTTGTTCGTAATCTTCTATAGTGTCGATATCAACAGCCCCTTTTTCAAAGGGAATGCTGGCCACATCTTTTTTGTATTTTTCAATCATTTTTCGGGCTCCGGCATTACCAGAAAGCTGCATTAGCTCAGTAAAGTATTTTCTGCTGAACAAAACGGGAGTTCCCATCGTATTGGCATAACTAGAGGCAATAATACCTTTTCCGGTTTTTTTATGCTTTTCAATTAAACTGCGGAAAACAGCAGCATCAATATGAGGCTGGTCACAAACGGCCAAAATGCAGTGCTCAATGTCTAAATTAACAAGCAGCAACTCCTCCAAGCCTTTGCTTATCGAAGACCCCATGCCTTTTTGCCAATCAGGATTTCGGCAAATTAAAACCGAATTAACTTCTTTTTCAATAGCGGTGTTCTTTGAACCCATTACAACAATCGCTTTAGTGCTTACTTCGAGTATTTGTTCTACAGTATGAAAAAGTAAGGTTTTACCATTAAATTCAAGTAACTGTTTGGGCCGACCCAAGCGCGAGGAACTCCCCGCTGCCAATAGTACTATTCCTGTTTTATTTTCCATCAGCCGCCTATTGTAATCATACTTCTATTTTTAAGTTTACTGGCATCTATATCTTCAAAAACGCCACTAAATTGACCTCCTAAAGCTTTGGCCTTAGCCATAATAGTGTCTTCTATCAAAGGCAAAATTTCTTGACCGGCACGTAAAGCGCCAAGCAAATCGGTTTCCTCTTTAGAGAATAAGCAATTTTTTAATTTTCCATCAGCCGTCAGTCGCATGCGGTTGCAAGTTTCACAAAAAGGAGAACTCATTGTACTAATTACAGCAAAGGAACCCACATGACCCGGAATCATATATTTTTTTGAGGTATCGTTGGGTTCGGGCTGCACCGGAAGGACATCATATTTTGAAGCGACTTTCAACAAAATCTCTTGCAGGGTAAAAACTTGGTTACTCGTCCAGTTATTACCACTGAAAGGCATGAATTCGATAAACCGTACTTCGATTGTATTGTGTTGGGTCAGTGCTATAAAATCCAGAATTTCGTTCTCGTTGAGGCCTTTCATCACAACCACATTTATTTTCACACGAATCCCGTGCTGCAACAGCAATTCGATATTACTTCTGACACGATGATACAAATCTCTTCGGGTAATTTTCAAAAATTTATCGGCTTGCAAAGTATCTAAGCTGATATTTATCGCCTTAATATTTGCCGCTAAAAGCTCGTCTAGCATTTCATTTATCCGCACGCCATTGGTAGTAATAGCGAGTTCAACTCCTAATTTTCCCAAAGATTCTATAATCCGTGGAGCGTCTTTTCGTACCAAAGGTTCGCCTCCGGTCAGGCGAATTTTTTTTACGCCATTGGCCACGAATAATTTGGCGATGGTTTCGATCTCTTCAACCTGCATTAATTTAGAGGCTGGTGCAAAGGCATAATTTTCTTCTGGCATGCAATAAAAACAGCGTAGATTGCAATTATCAGTCAGTGAAATCCTGAGATAGTCGTGAACGCGTCCGAATGTGTCTTTTATCATAATCAAGTATTTTTAATCCCATTCGTAGCAGGATGTATTTTATTTTTTTTGTGTTTGAGCGAGTTCGCCGTTTTTCCTTCCATCACTGCTTTTATTTCTGCTACAACAGAAAGCGCTATTTCTTCTGATGTTTCCGCACCAATATCAAGGCCTATCGGACCATAGATTCGATCCAGCTGTGCTTTAGTTACCACAATTCCTTCGGCGCTCAAATCATCAAACATGCGGTTCAGTTTTGTCTTTGGACCTAATATTCCGATGTACATACAATCAGTTTCCAAAAGCAATTTTAAAACTTCCAGATCATATTTGTAGTTATGCGTCATCAGGACAAAGAAAGTCCGGGAGTCAATGCTGCTGTTTTCTACTAATTGCAGTGGCTTGGTTACAAGTATTTGCTTGGCTTCTGGAAAACGTTTTGCGGTTGAATGTGTTGCTCTTCCGTCACCTACAAGTACTTCCCAACCTAATAAATTAGCCATTTTTACTAATGGTTGCGCATCATTTCCTGCACCGGCAAGTACTAGCGAAACTGGGAGTGGGATGTATTCGATTAAAGCTTCATGTTCATGATCTTCTAGCTGTATTTTTTTTATAATCGATGATTTGCTATAAAGTACTTCCTTGAAAGCTACATGCAATGCCTTTAAATCAGTTCTTTGACTAATCACCAGATCTTCTCGGTACACTAATACAGTCCCTATTTGTACAGTATTCCGCTCCAAGGAAAACAAGGTCAAAACCACGGCTTCTTTGCGTTCTGCTACCGATTGTTCCAACAAGTAAATCGGATTACATACTGCACATTCATCGATGTATTCAAAAAGAATATGGACAATTCCGTTGCATCCTAATTGCACTCCAAAATCAGAATCGCTTTCATCACTGGTATCGTAGGTAATTAGCTTATTTTGTTTTTGGTGTATGGCCAGCAGTGCTTTTCGCAAGGCATCGCCTTCAAGGCATCCGCCGCTAATAGCACCGGTCAAAATACCGTCTTCTGTTACAAGCATGCGTGCGCCCGGCTGACGGTAAGAAGAGCCTTCTACTTTGACCACTGTTGCCAATGCTGTTTTTTTTCCACTCGCTTTGGCTGTTGAATAGGCTTTTAAAATATCTGTAACTTCTTTCATTAGTCTTTTTTTTAACGGCTTAGATTCTGTTTTTAAAATATTTTCTCTTAAAAATAAAAGAAATAACAGAGTAAGCGATACACAACATGAATGGAGTATCGTACAACAGAATATCACATTCAATTGTATAACCATCAGTTTCAATTTTTTAGCAATACGAGCCTAATGTACCGCTCCGATTGACTAATCAATTCCGAAATTTAATCAATTTATTATGGATATCAAACCTATTCACAACGAATCTAGGTTAAAAAAGCCTGTCACGAAGGAGTTTTTAGATAACACGGTAAGTGGTGTGCTGGTTTTAAATGATAAATTTGCCATTAGATTAGGCGAAAACAATACCAAACACATGTATTATATAGCTCAAATTTCATCTAAAATATAGCGTACAGTCAGACCCGGACGGAGTTTACGAACGATTAGGTACACCAAAAAATTAACTTAAAACAGAATTAAAGTGAATTGTAATTTTAAAAATTATAACGTAAATATGTTAAAAAATTATAATAACATTAGCAGATAGCAATTCCAAAAAAATGTAATTTGCCACTTTAATTTAGTTCTTTCGAACACCTGTTACTACAACTTATGGATAAAATAAAAATACTTTGGGTAGATGATGAAATCGACCTTTTGAAACCACATATATTATTTCTGGAAAAGAAAAATTACGAGGTTACGACCTGTAACAACGGACTTGACGCCATTGGAATTTTTGAAGAAAACAATTTTGATATTATTTTTCTGGATGAAAATATGCCTGGAATGAGTGGTTTGGAAACGCTGTCAGAAATGAAGGAGAAAAAATCTTCGGTTCCCATGATTATGATTACGAAAAGCGAGGAAGAATACATTATGGAGGAAGCCATAGGGTCAAAAATTGCCGATTATTTGATCAAACCCGTGAATCCAAATCAGATTTTGTTGAGTTTGAAGAAAAATCTGGATCATTCCCGATTGATTTCTCAAAAAACAACGCTGGATTATCAGAAAGAATTTAGAAAAATCACCATGGAAATGGCGATGGTGAATTCCTATGAAGACTGGATTGAATTGTACAAGAAATTGATTTTTTGGGAACTGGAATTGGAAAATATAGACGATCAGAGCATGATTGAAATTTTGGAATCCCAGAAAACAGAAGCCAATTCCCAGTTCGGAAAATTCATAGAGCGCAATTATGAGGATTGGTTTGCTCCAAAGGCCGATAAACCGGTTCAATCTCACACCTTATTCAAAGAATTAGTGCTTCCTGAACTCCAGAAAAAAGACAAGCCTATTTTGTTTGTCGTAATTGACAATCTGCGCTATGACCAGTGGAAAACCTTTGAAAGTGTAGTAGGAAATTACTATAAACTGGAAAAAGAAGTGCCTTACTATTCTATTCTTCCTACGGCGACACAATATGCGCGAAACGCTATTTTCTCCGGTTTAACCCCGCTGGAAATGGAAAAACAGTTTCCGAAATACTGGAAAAACGACCCGGAGGAAGGCGGAAAGAACCTTTTTGAAGCCGAATTTTTGACGGCGCAACTAAAAAGATTGGGTTTGAATATCAAGGAAGATTATTTTAAAATAACAAGTCTTGCCAGCGGAAAAAAATTATCAGAGGGATTTAAAGCACTAAAAGATAATGATTTAGTAACTGTTGTATATAACTTTGTAGACATGCTTTCCCATGCCAAAACAGAGATGGATGTCGTAAAAGAACTGGCCTCTGATGATAAAGCGTATCGTTCGCTGACCTTGAGCTGGTTTAAGAATTCTCCACTTTTAGAAATCATTCAACAAGCTCAAAAAATGGGTTTCAAATTGATTTTGACCACGGATCACGGAACGATAAACGTAAAAAACCCATCGAAAGTGGTAGGTGACAAAAACACTAGTTTGAACTTGCGGTATAAAACCGGACGCAGTTTGACATACGAACACAAAGATGTTTATGCTGTGAAAGAACCAAAAAATATTGGTTTGCCTACCATAAATATGAGCAGTTCGTATATTTTTGCAAAAAATGATTTATTTTTGGCCTATGTCAACAACTACAATCATTATGTGAGTTATTACAAAAATACGTATCAGCACGGGGGTATTTCATTAGAAGAAATGATTATTCCATTTTTGGTTTTTAACCCAAAATAAGTAGTCAGTATCCGTTTTTAATGTATAGCATGAACCTTAAACTTTAAACAATTTCACAAGAATGAATATCATTTTTTCTATTGACGAACTCGAGGAAGTGGCGCAAAAAATCATTACAAAGAATCCTAAAAAAGTGATTCTTTTTCATGGGGAAATGGGCGTTGGAAAAACAACTTTGATCAAGCGATTGTGTAAAACGCTTGGCGTAACCGGAGCAACGAGTAGCCCAACTTTTTCTTTAGTTAATGAATATGAAGCATTTGACAATCAGTTAGTTTATCATTTTGATTTTTACAGATTAAATACTGAAGTCGAAGCGCTGGATATGGGGATTGATGATTATTTGTATTCTGGTAATTGGTGCTTTATAGAATGGGCTGAGAAGATCCCAAATTTGATTCCGGAAACACATTCCGTTATAACTATTTCACTGCTTCCTGACGGAAAACGTTCTTTAACCTTAAGTTAAAAGTAAATATGAGTGTAGATAATACCGTTGAAATAATACCATTTGCCCCTGCTTTCAAAGAAGCGATAAAAACATTAAATCTGGAATGGTTACAAAAACATTTTTGGGTTGAACCCAAAGATGAAAAAATACTTTCGGATCCGCAAGGTCAGATAATTGACAAAGGCGGAATGATTTTTTATGCAAAATACAAGAATACCATAGTAGGAACAGTTTCCTTAATAAAAATCGATAATGCCACTTTTGAACTGAGTAAAATGGCTGTTACTGTTAGCGCACAAGGACTGGGAGTTGGCAAAAAATTAATGCTGCATTGCCTTGCTGTTGCCGAAACAAAAGGAATGGAGAAACTGATTTTATATTCGAACCGGAAATTACTATCGGCTATTCATTTGTATAAAAAATTTGATTTCGTAGAAGTACTGTTAGAAGATGGCGTTTATGAGCGAGCCGATATAAAAATGGAAAGAATCATTCACTGAGATTTAGTTGTCTTATAAACGAATTTATCAAGATTGAATTCGTATCGTTTATAAAACTTTTTACGTAAATTGTACCCTTAATTTAACAACATCAATGTCAATAACTATAACACCATTCACAAAACAACAGCTTTTACCTCAGGAGGAAAAACTGGAAATTGCAAGACAAAAAAGTGAACTTTTTATTGGTATTCCCAAGGAAACGAGTTATCAAGAACGTCGGATTTGTCTTACACCAGATGCTGTTACTTCAATTACGTATCACGGACATCGCGTAATGATTGAAGCTGGTGCGGGATTGAGTTCGAGTTATACCGACAAAGAATATAGTGATGCAGGTGCCGAAATCACAAATGACACCAAAAAAGTATTCAGTTGTCCTATGATTTTGAAGGTGGAACCTGCCACACTTACCGAAATTGAAATGATGAATCCGCAAACCATTCTGTTGTCAGCCATCCAATTAAAAACGCGTAAAAAAAACTATTTTGAGGCTTTAACCAAAAAGAAAATTACCGCATTGGCTTTTGAATACATCAAAGACGAAGACGGAACCTATCCTGCAGTAAAATCCCTGAGCGAGATAGCAGGAACTGCTTCTATCCTAATTGCTGCCGAATTGATGATTACTAATGAATTTGGAAAAGGACTATTATTCGGTAACATTACCGGCGTCCCTCCTACTGATGTGGTCATTCTAGGTGCAGGAACGGTGGGGGAATTTGCTGCCAAAACCGCTATAGGATTAGGAGCCAATGTCAAAGTTTTTGATAATTCTATCACCAAACTACGTCGTTTGCAGAATAATCTGAACCAACGAATCTTTACTTCTACCATACAACCAAAAGCTTTGCTAAAAGCATTGAGAAGGTGTGATGTAGCCATTGGTGCCATGCGAGGGAAAGATCGTTGTCCCGTGATAGTTACGGAGACCATGGTAGAACACATGAAAATTGGAGCCGTAATCGTAGATGTAAGCATTGATACCGGAGGATGTTTTGAAACTTCAGAAGTGACATCCCATGAAAAACCAACGTTTATCAAAAACAATGTATTGCATTATTGCGTACCCAATATTCCGTCCCGCTATTCTAAAACCGCTTCGCTCTCCATAAGCAATATCATATCGCCTTACCTAATGAAAATTGCTGAGGATGGAGGCATCGAGAGCGCTATACGTTGTGATAAAGGGTTAAAAAATGGCGTCTATATGTACCACGGAATCCTCACAAACAATGCTATTAGTGACTGGTTTGACTTACCCAATAACGACATTAATTTAATTGTTTTTTAAGAAAACTTTCTGCTACCTTTGCCAAAAATATAATTCATGAAGTTTATACATCGTTTTGCCTATTATCTTGTAGGTTTAGTTATAGGACTGTTTTTTGTAGCGTTAGTTTTCAGCGGCAAAGACACCCACTGCAATTATTTTCCAAACGCAAGAGTACTAAATGATTTAAGAAACAAACCCTTTTATTATTCCGATAAAGCTTCTCTTATTTTAGCTGAAAAATGGATTGATACTGCCGATATAAAAAATACATTGCAATTTGGAGATGTTGATTTTGACCAAAGTAATATTGATCTTAAGAAAGGAAAACTCTACCTTATAGAAGGTAAAACAATCAAAAACCAAGAAGTTACTTTGAAAGTAATTAATTATGCTGACAGAGCCGTTCTGGAAGATATAATAAAAAAATAATTACTCTTTTATTCAAACAAAAACAAATTCTAAAACCAGTACCATTAAAATCTTTTAAACCATTAAAAAATTTAGAAAATTAAGTTTTAAATCCTTAATTTCTTAATGGTTCAGAAAAATATAATTTAAGAATAGTTTAAAAGACTACTACCATTCTATTGGCTCTAAACCATTTCTTTTCAAATAAGAATTTGTTTTACTAAAATGTTTATTCCCGAACCATTTTCCCTGATTTGCACTCATAGGCGAAGGATGTCCGGATTCAAAAACCAAATGTTTATTTCGGTCGATTTTAAGTCCTTTTTTATGGGCGAAATTTCCCCAAAGTAAGAAAACAACATGCTCTTTTTCTCCCGAAATTTTTTGGATAACTGCATCCGTAAAAACATTCCATTTCAAGTGTTTATGGCTATTTGGGCTGTCTTCTCTCACGGTCAGCGAGGCATTCAACAATAAAACACCTTGCTTTGCCCAAGCTTCTAAATTACCGGCAGCAGGCATAAAAATAGTCCCTAAATCATCACTCATTTCGCGAAAAATATTGCGTAACGACGGCGGAATTCGGATGCCGTCATTCACAGAGAAACACAAACCATTCGCTTCGCCTTTACCATGATACGGATCTTGACCAATGATAACAATCTTTACATCTTTGAAACTGCAATAATTAAACGCTGCAAAAATCAATTCTTTGGGAGGATAACAAGTATGATTTTTATATTCCTCATCAACAGTTCCCATTAATTCCTGAAAATAGGATTTCTTGATTTCGTCTGATAAAATGGTTTTCCAAGAGGGATTGAGGTTAATTTGCATGTAATTTATTTTGCCGTAAAGTTCGCAAAGTTTTTCGCAAAGTACGCTAAAAAAATTAATGCATTTCACTTTGAATCTTTGTAACTTTGAACCTTTACAACTTAGATTATAAAATGATATCCATCACCGAAAAAACATTACAAGATTTACAATTTCCAACTGTTCTCGAAACCATTTCGACCATTTGTAATACTGACATTGGAAAACAAAAAGCATTAGAAATCACTCCATTTAAAGACAAGGAAACGTTGGTACAGGCATTAATGCAAACATCGGAATATGTTTCGTCTTTCCAAAATAACAATGCCATTCCAAATCATGGTTTTGATGCCATCACGTATGAGATAAAATTTCTGGCCATTGAAGACAGTTTCTTGGAAGTGGGCAGTTTTAGAAAAATCGCTACCATTTCATCAACGGTAAATTTCCTATTGAGTTTTTTGAGAAAATTCGAAGATTATTATCCAAATTTAAACGCAAGAGCAAACCAAGTTGAACTGACTAAAGAAATTATCACGATGGTCGATGAAGTAGTTGACAAATATGGTGAAATAAAAGACAATGCATCCCCGGATTTATTGAATATCCGTAGGAACATGAATGCGGTTCGCGGGAAAGTGAATCAAAGTTTTGGCACAGCACTGACACAATATAACTCATTAGGATATTTAGACGATATAAAAGAAAGTTTTGTACAAAACAGACGTGTTTTGGCCGTTTTAGCCATGTACCGTCGCAAAGTAAAAGGATCCATTCTGGGCAGTTCCAAGACTGGAAGTATTGCTTATATTGAACCGGAAGCTACCTTACAATATTCTCGTGAATTGAGTAATTTAGAATATGAAGAAAAAGAAGAAATCACCCGAATTTTAAAACAGTTATCTAATTATATTCGTCCTTTTTTACAGTTATTGATTGAATATCAGGATTTCTTGAGTGATATTGATGTAATTGCCGCAAAGGCAAAATATGCTAATAAAATCAACGGAATTTTGCCAACAATTACTGAGGAACGTCGTGTTTATTTTAGAGATGCGTACCATCCTATTTTATATTTGAATAATAAACAGAAAAACGAAATTACACACCCGCAAACTATTGAACTCAGTCAGGAAAGTAGAATTATTGTAATTTCCGGACCCAACGCAGGAGGAAAAACTATCTCCTTGAAAACCGTTGGATTATTGCAACTGATGCTACAATCCGGTATGTTAATTCCCGTTCATGAACGCAGTGAAACATTTTTATTTGATAGAATTTTAACAGATATAGGAGACAATCAATCTATTGAAAATCACTTAAGTACATACAGTTACCGATTAAAGAACATGAACTATTTCCTGAAGAAGTGTAATAGAAAAACTATGTTTCTTATTGATGAATTTGGTACGGGTTCAGATCCTGAATTGGGAGGTGCTTTAGCCGAAATTTTCTTAGAAGAGTTCTACCATCGGGAAGCTTTTGGGATTATTACCACTCATTATTCAAATCTAAAAATTCTGGCTAACGAATTGCCTTTTGCTACCAATGCCAACATGCTTTTTGATGAAAAATCATTAGAGCCTATGTATAAATTGGCATTAGGTCAAGCCGGAAGTTCATTTACCTTTGAAGTCGCTCTGAAAAACGGAATTCCTTTCAGCTTAATCAATCGGGCCAAAAAGAAAATTGAAGTTGGAAAAGTACGCTTTGATAAAACGATTGCCACCCTTCAAAAAGAGCGTTCAAAGATGGAAAAAACATCGCAAACCCTCAAGGAAGAAGAAACAAAAGCGCGTGAAGAAGGCAAGAAAATGGAGACTATCAATGTAAAAATCAAACAAAAACTAGAAAGCTATCAGGAATTATATGACAGCAACCAGAAAACGATTTACATTGGACAAAAAATTGAAGACATTTCAGAGAAATATTTCAATAATAAAAATAAGAAAGAATTGCTTGGTGAATTTCTTAAAATTATTGAAATAGAAAATTCAAAACGCAAAAAAGTAACTGTTAAAGAAACTAAAGCACTGATAGAAAAGAAAAAAGAAGTCATTCAAGAAGTTACGGTTCAAGTGGAGGAAATAAGAAAAGAAAAGAAAGAAAAGAAATTAAAAATCGTGGTTGAAAAACCAAAACCAACCTTAAAAGTAGGCGATCGCGTGCGAATGCTTGATGGAAAAGCAGTAGGAACCATCGATTCTATTGAAAAAAACAAAGTAACAGTGAACTACGGCGTATTTACTTCAAAAGTCAGTTTGGAAGCGCTGGAGTTTGTTGAAGCGGGGAAGAAGTAACCAGTATTCAGTTTGCAGTCTCATCACGTATTTCATCATTTTGATGAAGCAGAAATTTCAATCTAGTTGAATTATAAAATTTAAATTATGCTCAATATTCCTAAAGACAAAAAAATAATTCTCTTTGACGGCGTTTGCAATCTGTGTGATTCGGCGATGCAAGTGATTATTAAGCATGATACTAAAGATATTTTCCGATTTGTCGCCTTACAATCTGATTTGGGTCAAAAAATTATCAAACATTTGGGAGTTAATACACAAAAAACAGATAGTATTATTCTGTATCAGCCTGGTTTTGCTTATTATTATAAATCAGAAGCTGCTTTAGCAATAGCTAAAAACTTAGGTGGGCTATTTTATTTAACCACTATATTTTCGATATTCCCCACATCGTTCAATAATTACATTTATGATTATATCGCTGTAAATCGATACAAATGGTTTGGAAAAAAGGAAAGTTGTATGATTCCCACAAAAGAGTTAGAGGCTAAGTTTTTAGACTAAAAGACCAATTATAATAATTATCATGCCTTTTATTTTATGAGAAGCCTGAATTTGAACCAACTTAAAATAAATGGATCAAGAAAGACACTACACTTTTTTCTTGGGATAACGGAACTTTTATAATGGTTGTCAAATTTGGTTTAGTCAACGTAGAAATTTTTTAGCAGTTTTCATTATGATGAATTCCGACAGAACAAAAATTACAGAACAAAAAAAGAGGATGTCTATTAGTCATCCTCTTGCTGTTATTAACAAATTTCAGAAAGACTAACTTCTAATTAACTTTCTGTATTTCAATCGTTTTGGTGTTAAATCACCACCCAAACGTTTCTTTTTATTTTCTTCATATTCAGAGAAGCCACCTTCAAAACAATACACTTCAGAGTTTCCTTCAAAAGCTAGAATGTGTGTACAAATCCTATCTAAGAACCATCTGTCGTGAGAAATAACAACCGCACAACCGGCAAAACTCTCCAAACCTTCTTCTAATGCACGAAGTGTATTGATGTCCAAATCATTCGTAGGCTCATCCAGCAAAAGTACGTTTCCTTCTTCTTTCAAAGTCATTGCTAGATGCAAACGGTTACGTTCTCCACCGGAAAGCATAGAAACTTTCTTATTTTGTTCTCCACCACCAAAATTAAATCGTGACAAATATGCTCTTGAATTTACTTGTTTTCCGCCCATCATTATCAATTCCTGACCGTCAGCAAAGTTTTCCCAAATCGATTTATTAGGATCTATATTGGAGTGCGCTTGATCTACGTAAGCAATTTTTACGGTATCCCCAATTAAAAATTCCCCTGCATCTGGCTTCTCTTCGCCCATTATCATTTTGAAGATAGTTGATTTACCAGCCCCATTGGGTCCGATAATCCCAACAATTCCTGCTTGTGGCAACGTAAAATTTAAATTATCATACAATAATTTATCTCCATAAGCTTTAGCAACATTTTTGGCTTCAATTACATTCGTCCCTAAACGTGGTCCATTTGGAATATAAATTTCCAGATTTTCATCTAATTGTTTTTGATCTTCATTCAGTAATTTATCGTAGTTCTGCAAACGCGCTTTTTGTTTTGTTTGACGCCCTTTGGCACCTTGACGAACCCAATCCAACTCGCGTTCTAAGTTTTTTCTGCGTTTTGAAGCTACTTTTTCTTCTAATGCCATACGGCTTGATTTTTGGTCTAACCAAGAAGAATAGTTCCCTTTCCAAGGAATTCCTTCCCCTCTGTCCAATTCCAGAATCCAACCGGCCACATTATCCAAGAAGTATCTATCGTGCGTTACTGCAATTACAGTTCCGGCATATTGTGCTAAATGTTGTTCTAACCAAAGTACACTTTCGGCATCCAAGTGATTCGTAGGCTCATCCAAAAGCAATACATCAGGTTGTTGCAACAACAAGCGACATAAAGCTACACGACGACGCTCACCACCAGATAAATTCTTAATTGGCGTATCGCCTTCCGGAGTACGCAAAGCATCCATGGCAATTTCCAGTTTAGTATCGATTTCCCACGCTCCCAATGCATCAATTTTGTCTTGTAAAAGTGCTTGACGATCCATCAATTGCTCCATTTTATCGGCATTTTCATAGACTTCCGGCAAACCAAAACTATCATTGATTTTATTGAATTCTTCTAAAACTGCCATTGTTTCAGCAACTCCTTCTCTTACAATTTCAATAACCGTTTTAGTATCATCTAAAATAGGTTCTTGTTCTAAATACCCTACCGTATAACCCGGTGCAAACACTACATCTCCTTGGTAGTTTTTATCAACACCGGCAATAATTTTTAATAAAGAAGATTTTCCGGAACCATTTAAACCCAAAATACCAATCTTAGCTCCATAAAAGAAACTCAAATAGATGTTTTTAAGTACTGGTTTATCTGCTCCTTGATAGGTTTTACTCAATTTTGACATTGAGAATATCACTTTTTTATCGTCTGCCATCTCTATTTTTTTAATTTAAAATTATATTATCTATTTGCTCTTAAGTCTCATATCTACATTAAGAATAACTACTAAAGTCTGCCTTTAAGTGAACTAAACACCCAAGCATTAGCCAAAAAGCCAACACCTACAGCTGCAAATCCCCAGCCTGCTACGTCATCATATTTAAAAGCGCCTAATGCGATAAGCAATAAACCCATTACAATCATTATCAAAGTAGCCCAACCTAAAATAGTATTTTTATTCATTCCCATAATTGTGGTATTTATTTTTAATAACCCGAAGTTTCGGGAGTGCAAATATCGGAAATTTTTGTCCTTTAATTAAATATTTTATAAAGCATTTCTCGTAACAAATCAGAATGCGACATTGCATTGGCGCCAACACCCTTGCTTTTGACATCAATATCTCTTAAAGCACCAACAATCTGACTCACTTTTTTCATGGGATAGTTTTTCAAAGCCACATCATATTCTTTCAAAAAAAACGGATTCACGCTTAATACGGCAGCTACATTTTTAGGATTTCTGTCTTTCAAACCATGGTATTTTAGTAATTGGATAAAAAATCCAAAAACCAAACTGGTAGTCACCACCATTGGATTATCTTTTGGATTCTGGGCAAAGTTTTCAGCAATCGTATACGCCTTTAATTGGTTGCGTTCGCCAATTGCTTTTCGCAATTCAAATACATTAAAATCTTTGCTAAACCCTATATTTTCCTCAATATGTTTAGGAGTTATGGTACTTCCCGCTGGTAAAATAATTTGTAATTTTTCGAGTTCATTGTTTATTTTACTTAGATCCGTTCCTAGAAATTCCACTAGCATGGCACTGGCTTTAGGCTCTATAGCATACTTTTTACCTGCTAAAACACGTTTAATCCAGTCCCCAACTTGGTTTTCATACAGTTTTTTACTTTCATAAACCACTCCATTTTTAGTCAATAACTTGGTTAGTTTTTTACGTTTGTCTAGCGTTTTGTATTTGTAACAAAAAACTAAAACGGTTGTTGCCATTGGATTCTCAGCGTAGCTCTCCAGTTTGTCTATCGTGCGAATCAAATCCTGTGCTTCTTTGACAATTACCACCTGTCGTTCCGCCATCATTGGATAGCGTTTTGCGGTCGAGATAATATCTTCTATCGTAACATCCCTTCCGTATAAAACGGTCTGATTGAATCCTTTTTCTTCTTCTGTTAATATTTTATCCTCAATATAAGTCGCTAATTTATCAATATAATATGGCTCTTCTCCCATCAAAAAATAGAGGGGCCTGATGGTTCCGTTTTTTATATCATTTACAATTTTTAATACTTCATCCATTTTCTTTTTTGTTTGAAGTTTAAAGTTTAAAGTTTGTTGAATCGTATGAAACTTTACACCTTAAATTTTAAACAAAATAACTATTTTTGCTTCATGCAGCAATTAAATTTTTCTTCCTATACTTTTCGGTTCAAAAATAGCGAAAATAAAGTTTCTATTTTTGATGCAATCAGGAAAAAATTCATCATTCTTACTCCCGAAGAATGGGTTCGCCAGCATGTAGTTCAATTTTTATTGGAAGAAAAAAAATACCCAAAATCATTGATTAATGTCGAAAAAGTACTTAAAGTCAATGGCTTGCGCAAAAGATACGATGTTGTGGTTTTTAATCCGGATGGTTCTATTTTTATTTTAATCGAATGCAAAGCGCCTGAAGTAAAAATTACCCAAGCGACTTTCGACCAAATTGCAAGATATAATATGACACTAAAGTCTGAATTTTTAATGGTGACCAATGGATTGAATCATTACTTTTGCCAAATGGATTTTGAAAACGAGAGATATGCTTTTCTAGAGAATCTACCAAATTATAATAGTTAGAATATTAAACTTCTTAGATTGTAATGGTCTAAAATGTCGAAAAATCTGAAAATCTAAAAATCTGAATGAAAGTAGCTGTTGTCATCCTGAATTGGAATGGAATTTTATTATTAGAAAAATTTTTGCCGTCTGTGGTTAAATATTCACCGGAAGCTACCATTTATGTGGCTGACAATGCCTCTACAGATGATTCGATTTCTTATATAAAAGCTTTTTTTCCTTTGGTTAAAATTGTTAAAAACGAAAGCAATCTGGGTTTTGCCAGTGGCTACAATGAAGCCTTAAAACACATAGATGCTACACTATTTGCCTTGGTGAATTCTGACATTGAAGTGACTGAAAATTGGTTGCAACCGATACTTAAAACTTTTAGAAAAGAACCTGAAACTGCCATTATTCAGCCTAAAATATTAGATTTCAAACGCAAAGAATATTTTGAATACGCTGGTGCTGCCGGTGGATTCATTGATAAATTTGGATATCCGTATTGTCGAGGACGAATTTTTGACACCGTAGAAAAAGACTGTGGTCAGTATGATGACAACCGAGAAATATTTTGGGCTTCCGGAGCTTGTTTTTTTATCCGAAGTTCTGTTTATAAGGAATTAAATGGCTTTGACGGCGATTTTTTTGCACATCAAGAAGAGATTGATTTATGTTGGCGTGCTTTCAACAAAGGGTATAAAATAAAATACAATTATGAGTCCGTTGTTTACCATGTTGGCGGGGCTACTTTGCAACAAGGGAATTCCAAAAAAACTTTTTTGAACTTTAGAAATTCATTGTTAATGCTAACCAAAAATATCCCAAAAAATCAATTATTTTGGATACTTTTAATCCGAATGGTGTTAGACGGAATTGCAGGTTTACAATTTATTTTCAAAGGAAAGTTCAAACATTTTTTCGCAATACTAAAAGCCCACGGGTCCTTTTACAGCCTATTTTCATCACAATGCAAAAAAAGAGCAAAATTTCAAAAACAAAAATACTATACTACAAAAAGTATCGTTTACATTTATTTTATCAGGAATATCGTTGTTTTTAACGATTTATTTGGAATAAAATAAATATAAAAAAGTTAAATTTGTAATTAACATTAAAACTAAAACTAAACAATTTATGAAAAAAATAGTAATTGCCTTATCTGTTTTAGCTGTACTATCCTCATGTGTATCAAAAAAGAAATACACTGATTTAGAAGCTAGAAACAAAGAAACTCAGGATTTATTAAATACAGCAACTGTAAAATTAAATTCTTGCTTAGAAGAAAAAGCGGGTCTTATTGCTACCGTGAGTGGTTTGAAAGACCAAAATCAAGGTTTAATCAGTACTTCTAGAGACATGACTATTCTGTCTACTAAAGGAGCTGAAAATATTGAAAAAGCGTTAGAATCTATCAAAGAGAAAGATTTGAAAATTAGTAGAATGCAAGATGCTTTAACTAAAAAAGACAGTGTAACACTTGCGTTAGTTACTAGTTTAAAAAGTTCAGTAGGAATCTCTGATCCGGATATCGAAATAAATGTAGAAAAAGGAGTTGTATTTATCTCTATAGCTGACAAACTATTGTTTAAAAGCGGAAGTTATGAAGTGACTGATAGAGCCAAAATGGTTTTGGCTAAAGTTGCCAAAGTGGTCAATGATAAACCCGATTTTGAATGTATGGTTGAAGGACATACTGATAATGTTCCTTATAATGGTTCCGGTGTGATACTTGACAACTGGGATTTAAGTGTGAAACGTTCTACTTCTATTATTCGTGTTTTAACGAATCAATTGGGTGTTAAACCAGAGCAATTAATAGCGGCAGGAAGAAGTTCATATATTCCTTTAGTTGCAAATGATTCGGCTGAAAACAGATCTCGTAACAGAAGAACTCGTATTGTTGTTTTACCAAAAATTGATCAATTCTACGAAATGATTGAAAAAGAAATGAAAAAACAAAGACCATAATTTCATATTTAAATTGAAATTATAGAGGCTGTCTCAAAAAGACAGCCTCTTTTTTTATATAAAAAAATGACAAATGGACTTTTTTTATTTAATTGATTTACCTATTTTTAGGTTGTATTAATATAATTGCATGGCGGTTCAAAAAAACCACTTTTAAGGCATCTCATCAAACTACTATCAAACCATAGAATACGAAGAACAAAATTTATTCCGGGAGAAATAAACTCCTATTCCATACCCAACTACCTATGCTGATTTTATGCATAAGAAGGAAAATCACATGCTAAATGACCAACTCAAAGCGACTTATAATGCATGCTTTTCTTATTTCCAATCAAATACTTTATTCACGACACCATCCCCTTCCAACACGACAGACACAACCATTATATCCATACATTTTGTCCTGTATGCAAGCCGTTTTGGTTGTTTATGCAAAAAAGCAACTCCATGAGCTGCTTTTTACTTTTTTTACAACTTCATCTTCTCGAGAGTGAAATCGATTTTAGGAACTAGTAGGTTTTCTCTTTTAGAAATACAATCAAAAGAGACTGGCTCATTTTTATATTGAGACAGTCTATTTGTTATTGGAAAATAATCCAACTTATTTCTTATAATATTTCTTGTATTTTGGATAGGAAACAGCACCAAATAATGTTATTACTGCCAGTGAATACCAAATCCAGTTTAAGGAATGGGCTTCTCCACTCGCATAGGAATGCAATCCTACCAGATGAAAATTCACACCGTAATAGGTGAATAATATAGATATAAAAGCAAACATACTCATTAAATTGAATACCCATTTCCCGCGTAGTGATGGAACAAATCGGGCATGAATTACAAAAGCATAGACCATAATACTGATTAATGCCCAAGTTTCTTTTGGATCCCAGCCCCAGTATCGTCCCCAGCTTTCATTGGCCCATTGTCCTCCAAGGAAGTTTCCAATAGTCAACATTATCAAACCTATCGTTAAGGCTAATTCATTAATGTAAGTGATCTCTTGAATATTCAAATCCATTTTGGCTTTGTTTTTTTCATTGGTAAACAAAATCAGCAATAATGAAACCGTCCCCAAAATCATTCCTAACGCAAACGGTCCATAACTGGCCACAATTACCGCCACATGAATCATTAACCAATAGGAGTTCAGCACCGGTTGTAAATTTGCAATTTCCGGGTCAATCCAGTTTAGATTTGCAGCCCAAAGAATCATTGCGGTTACAAAAGCTGAAGAAGCCACAGTAAGTTTTGATTTTCTGTCGAAAGCCAAACCAAAAAACATGGTAGCCCAAGCAATATATATAATTGATTCATACGCATTACTCCAAGGTGCGTGACCAGAAATATACCAACGGGCAATTAAGCCCACAGTATGCAATGCAAAAAATAATCCTATAATAATATGCATTGTATTTACTGCTATAGCTAATGCTTTGCGCTCTTTGAAGATTTGCATAATTGTAAAAAACAACATCAAAATTGCCGCTAAAACATACCAATAAAAAAGTTTATTGAAAACATCATATTTATTATACAACACTTCTGATGTAATTCTTTCTTCACTTGGTCTCACTTTACTCCCAAAACGTTTTTGGAAACCATTGATACTTTCCAGCAATTCATCGGCAGTTTTGTAATCATTAGAAGTTGAAGCGTTTGCCAAAGAACCAAAATACAAAGGCAATACATTTTTAGTATACGTCGCTTCCATTCCTTTGAAACCAGCTTCGTTAAGTTCTAAATAAGAAACCCACTTGTTGTTTTTATCATCCGGAATAGGGAAAATTTTTAATATTCGACCGCTTAACGCTGATTCCATCAAATTTACTCTTTTATCGGTTTCGATAAAATCCTTTTCAAATTGATTGGGGTTAGCCGCTTTAAATGATTCTTCTAAATATTTAGAAAGTTTATAATTTCCCTTGGCATCAAAGAAAGCTACAAAAGGTGCAAATTTAGCTTTCTTATCAACCCCAATTATTTTTCTTAAACTGTCATTTCCTCTTCTTAAATGAATGATTGGAATCTCAATCCAATAGCTAGCATACTGAGTGATAGACAAGAAAACTTGATCTGAATTCATATCATTATAGGAATCACTCTGGCTTACTTTTCGCAATAATTCAGATGAAAACGTATTAATCGGTTTCATTCTACCGCCGCCGTCTTGAATTACAAGTCTACCAAATTTTGCGGCATGTTCTGCAGGAACTTTATATTTAGTAATTAAATCATTCAGTTCATCCTGATTCAATACTTTTTTGGTATGATTAGCGTGTGTTGCCGGGGCTGCTTCAGCTTCCGTGTGCGCATGTCCCTCGTGATCCGCATGGTCGTGTTCTTGTGCAAAACTGTTGAAACTAAATAGCAGGATTAAAATAGTCAGCAATTTGGCTTTCTTAATTTTTACCACTTCTAATTTTCTCTTAATATCTGCAAAACGAGAATACTTAGTAAACATAATGGACATCATGGCAAAATATAGCATGAAATAACCACCATAAGTGATTGCTGTTCCCCAAAAATCGTGATTTACAGACAATATGGTTCCTTTTTCATCAGGATCAAACCCGGATTGAAAAAAGCGATATCCTTTATAATCCAAAACATTGTTCATATATATTCTGGCATCAAAAGGTTCTTTATCCTCAACAGTAACCTGACTTTCAAATGAAGAATAACTTTTCTCTGTTCCTGGATATTTTTGTGCAATAAAGTCATTCAATTTAATTTTAAAAGGCAAAACATACGCCTTACTTCCATAAAAAACCGAGTACTCTATATTCCCAATTTTCACTGAATTTACATCTCCTAATTTACCTTTGGAGCCTAAAACGGTTACTGTTTTTTCTTGTCCCTCAGCCGTTATTTTTACTGTTAGTGCATCTTCATGATTTTTAGCTTTAAAATCATTATTAGATTCATAATCGATAACCCCTTTTACAGCAGGATCCGGGAGCACAAATCGCATTTCACCTATTGTGTATAACGAACGCATCATCAATGGTTGCGCGCTATCCTTAGTCACTTTTCCTTTTAGTTTATCTGCCATTCGCATAAAATCTCCTTCAAAAGGTGTTTGAATTGTATACGCGTTTCCTGTAGTATTGATATTTATGGCACCATCCGTAAATTTATTTAGCGAAAATAAAACATTATGAATATTTTGTACTTCGCCCTCTTTCAAGAAATGTTCATGACGACTACCATCTCCTGCTTCGACTAATTTCAAATACAAAATTCCTTTTGGATCAGGTTTGACATATTCTTTAGCTCCCATTATAAAATTTTCATATTCCACTTCAAATGGGGTATCAGCAAAAGTACCGGAAATGCTAAAATTATTACTAGTGGCAGGAGAAAGCAGTACCTGTTTTTCAAAAACCCGGCGTTTCATTTCTCCTTTAAATTCGCCATCTACAAAAAGTGTCAGGTAGGTTTTATCAGAAAAAATCTGATTTTCAGCGGCCCCTTCACGAATTGGCATCATTCCTTCATAACTGATGTATCGCGTTACAAAAGCACCAAGAATGATAAGAATAAAAGACAAATGCAACAATAAAGTAGCCCATTTTTCTTTCTTCAAGAGTTGATACCGCTTAATATTCCCGATGAAATTAATCACAAAAAATACGTGAATAGCCTCAAACCACCACGCATTATAAATTAAAATTTTTGCCGTATCCGTATTGTACTTACTTTCGATAAAAGTTCCTGTGGCCATGGCAACGGCATATGAAATAAACAGAAAGGCCATTAATCGTGTAGAAAACAAAAAAGAAAATATTTTTTTATCCATTTTTATGGGATTATGTTTTATAAAAGTGGTACAAAAGTACTTAAAAATGTTGACTTCTATATTCCTACATTTGTTAATTTAAACTAAAATTAAGTCTTTTTCAAGGAGGCTAAAGAACTTTTTTTTAGGCTGGTTTTTATTTGTAACCTTCCTGAAAATTGAATAATACACTTCATATTTTTTTTGCTAATTTTACCCCATGATCAAAGTAGTTATTATTGGCTCCGGAAATGTGGCACAGCATTTAATTGCGGCATTTCAAAATCCTCATAGACCAGGGACAGAAATAGAATTGGTTCAGGTATATTCGAGACAAATAAAAAGTGTTTCCCACCTAATAGACTTGGAAAAAGTCACTAATAATTTCAATACTTTAGTTGAAGCCGACATGTATATCATTTCAGTTTCTGATGATGCTATTGCTGAAGTTTCCTCTAATCTAGCTTTCAAGAATCGCTTAGTGGTGCATACTTCCGGGAGTGTTTCTTTGCATGCATTAGACGAAAATAATCGAAGAGGCGTTTTTTATCCTTTGCAAACGTTTACCAAAAACAAAACGGTCGATTTCAATATCATTCCTATTTGTTTAGAAAGCGAAAATGGGATTGATTATGAATTATTGGATAAAGTGGCCAAATCAATTTCAGGAACCGTTTATGCAATCAACTCTGAGCAACGAAAAGCCTTGCATGTGGTGGCCGTATTTGTGAACAATTTTACCAATCATTTGTACCAAATAGGTCAGGAAATCTGCCAGGAACATCAGGTTCCATTTGAAATCTTAAGACCTTTAATTGCAGAAACAGTTCGGAAAATAATGGTACTTTCGCCGCAAGAGGCACAAACGGGTCCTGCAAAACGCAATGACACTTCAACGATTGAAGCCCACGAAGCTTTTTTATCAAATGAAAATCATCTGACTATTTATAAAATACTAACACAATCAATACAAGAGAATGGCAAAAAGTTATAAAGAAATAATGAACGAGATCACTACTTTTATTTTTGATGTCGATGGGGTACTAACTGACAGCTCTGTTTTTGTAACTAATGAAGGAGAAATATTGCGCACCATGAATATTAGAGATGGATACGCTATGAAA
This sequence comes from Flavobacterium sp. LB2P53, assembly GCF_003970305.1. NCBI lineage: Bacteria > Pseudomonadati > Bacteroidota > Flavobacteriia > Flavobacteriales > Flavobacteriaceae > Flavobacterium > Flavobacterium sp. LB2P53. The sequence goes on along the minus strand of NZ_RYDG01000003.1, from coordinate 140,655 downwards.
GCAGCTATAGAAAGCGGGTTTAATGTATGTGTTATTTCCGGCGGAAGCAATGAAGGGGTTCGAGTCAGACTACGAAATCTGGGGGTTACAGACATCTATTTAGGTACGCCGGACAAAGTAGAAACTTTTAAAGAATATGTGGAACTTTACAACATTAAACCTGAAAACGTGTTATACATGGGCGATGATATTCCTGATTATCATGTGATGCAGTTAGTCACATTACCCACTTGTCCCCAAGATGCTAGCCCGGAAATCAAAGCTATTTCCCGTTATATTTCGCATAAAAACGGAGGAAAAGGAGCGGCCAGAGATGTCATCGAGCAAGTCATGAAAGCACAAGGGAAATGGATGGCACATTTTGACGGGAAGCATGATTAGTATTATTTTAAATGTTAAATTATAAATTTCAAATAACATCTGTGGTTCCTTTTTTAAAACTAATTCGATACCAGAACTTGCTAATACTTGCTTTTATGCAATTTGTTTTCAGGTATGGTTTTTTACACGTTCAGAATATTTCTTTGGCGTTATCGGATTGGCAGTATGGATTATTAATTTTATCAACTGCTTTGATCGCTGCAGGCGGCTATGTGATCAATGATATCTATGACCAAAAAACAGATACCGTCAATAAACCAAATGCTGTGATTGTGGGCAAAACCATTTCAGAAATTCAAGCCTATAATCTGTATATTTGGCTTACGTCAAGTGGGATAATGATTGGTTTTTATTTGTCGAATGTCATACGAAAACCAGGTTTTGCCTCTATTTTTATTTTGGTTGCCGCAACACTTTATTTGTATGCAACCAGTCTGAAACAAATGATGCTTATTGGTAATATCATTGTGGCTTTACTACTTTCTTTTAGTGTGATTATCATTGGAGTTTTCGATTTATTTCCTGCAACAACAATAAATAATCAGCAACAAATGGGCTTGTTTTTTTCTATCTTGATAGATTATGCTATTTTTGCTTTTGTTATTAATCTGCTTCGGGAAATTGTCAAAGATATAGAAGATACAGATGGCGATTATAATCAAGGAATGAGTACCTTACCTATTGTAATTGGAAAATCCAGAACGGCAAAAATAGTTTCCGGCTTAAGTTTGATCCCGCTATTTTTTATCGTATATTATATTCATCGGTACCTGTTAGAATTATTGTTTGCAACATTATATATGTTGTTATTTGTTGTAGGTCCGTTGTTTTATTTCACTTTAAAAATTTGGTCTGCAAAATCAAAAAGAGAGTGCCGAATCTTGAGTGTATTGTTAAAATGGATCCTTCTTTTAGGAATTTTATCCGTTATTGTTATTCGTTTAAATATAAAATATAATGCTTAAAAATAAATTAAAAAAATACACCCTTATTCTGGCTTCAGGATCGCCAAGACGGCAGCAGTTTTTCAAAGATTTGGACTTAGATTTTGAAATTCGATTGAAAGAAATCGAAGAAATTTATCCTCCTGAGTTAAAAGCGTACGAAATCACGAACTATTTGGCTGAATTAAAAGCCAGTGCTTTTGACGGTGAATTACAGTCCAATGAAATCCTAATCACCAGTGACACCATTGTTTGGTACAACAACAAAGCGCTAGGCAAACCAAAAGACGAACAGGATGCTTTTGAAATCTTGAAATCATTATCGAATGCTACTCACCAAGTAATTACTTCTGTTTGCTTTAAGACAAATGAAAAAGTAGTCCTGCTTCATGAAATAACAAAAGTCACTTTTAACACGTTGAGTGAGGAATCCATTCGCTACTATATAGAAAATTACAAGCCCTATGACAAAGCGGGTGCTTATGGTATTCAGGAATGGATCGGTTTTATTGGCGTTTCAAAAATTGAAGGTTCCTATGCTAATGTGATGGGAATGCCTACGGATAAAGTATATGACTACTTAACTAAATTAGACTGATTGCATTATGGATACATTTATATTTCACGAGTATTCCAGAGAACTGGTGGCCACAGGAATCCTGGGATTGCTGTTGATTTTTTTGAGAATTATTGCTGCAAAATTAGTACGCAGCTATGCTAAATCAAACCAAAAACTGGAGCATCGAACTAATTTAGTCATCAAATACATTCATTTATTTATAAATATTCTTGCAATTATAGCTGTCATACTAATTTGGGGCGTTCAGACAAAGGATATTATTATTGCACTTTCCTCTATTACCACCGTTGTAGGTGTCGCTATGTTTGCTCAATGGTCTATTTTGAGCAACATCACCTCTGGAGTTATTTTGTTTTTTTCTTTTCCGTTTAAAATTGGAGATACAATAAAAATTCATGACAAAGATTTTCCTATTGAAGCTCAAATTGAAGATATAGGGGCTTTTCATGTGTATTTGAAAACTATAGATGGAGAAAAAATCATCTATCCGAACAGCTTGCTTTTGCAAAAAGGAATTTCGATACTAAACAATTATGCCGATCAAAAAGAATTTACGGATTAGTTTACTTCTGCTGAACGAATGGTAAATCATCATCTTGCAAAAGATCCTATTGAAGTGGAAATTATATAACTATTGCTGAAAAATATATAATGTTTTACTTTTTTAAATGCTGGATATTTGTCAATTAGAAATAAATAATTTACTATTGAATTGTTTTTGTCTTTAAAAAAAAATAAAAAGATATGAATGACCTTTTAAAATTTCCATTTTACGCAAAACTTACGCTCGTTTTATTGAGCTTAATTGCTATTATTTTTATATTTTATATTGGTCAGGATATATTAGTTCCCATAATGATGTCCTTTTTATTTGCGATATTGTTGTATCCCATCGTTCAGTTTTTAAAATCTAAACTCTACTTTCCCCATGTGTTAGCCGTTATGCTGGCGGTACTGCTTTTTGTATTGCTTTTTTTAGGCCTTTTTGTATTTCTATCCTTTCAAATCAGTGATTTTGCAGATGATTTTGATAAAATTGAAAGAAACATAACTATTCATATTAGTAATATTCAACGGTTTCTCAGTGAACATTTCAATTTAAGTTCTTGGGAACAAAAACAATATCTGGATACAGCTACTGAAGATTCTATGGAAAAAGGGAAAGAAATCATTGGTACCACGCTATTGTCATTTACAGATACGCTACTAAATTTGACCTTAATCCCTATTTATACTTTTTTGATTCTTTTATACAGGACTCATTTTTTATTGTTTTTGTCTAAACTATTCAAAAAAGAGAATCATGAACAATTAAAAAATATTTTAACAAATATTAGAGTTGCTATAAACAGTTATATTGTAGGTTTAATTATCGAGACCATTTTAGTATCGGTAATGACTACTGTAGGATTTATTATTATTGGCGTGAAATATGCTGTTTTGCTGGGTGTTGTAACTGGAATTCTAAATCTAATTCCCTATATAGGAATCCTTTTTGCCGGAATTTTAAGCATTATTGCCTCATTGACTGGTTCTCCGGATTTATCCATAATTATTGGTATAATTGTGGTTACCATCTTTGTTCAATTAATAGATAATAATATCCTTGTCCCAATAATAGTAAGTTCAAAAGTAGAAATAAATGCTTTTATATCCATTATAGGAATCATTATTGGAGGAGCCATTGCGGGAATCGCCGGAATGTTTTTAGCATTACCCATAATTGCGGTTCTTAAGGTAATTTTTGACCGAATTGAGTCATTAGAACCTTGGGGGTATTTAATGGGAGATCATTTGCCCAAAACCTATACTTGGCATAGTATCAAATTACCGCTATTCGATTCAGATGCATCCTCTAAAAAAACCATAATTAAAACGGATCTTATAGTTCCTGTTTTTACTGAGACAACAACGGAAAACAATACAGAGAATAAAGCAGAAACTGACCTTAATAAAACAAGTGAGTCTATTTAAACCAATTGTTTATCAATGTTTTGCTGGTTTTTTCTTTCTCAATTTTTAAATTAATTTTGTATAATGACTAAAAAGCAAAAGCTGATTTTATTCTTTTTGATCGTCTGTTGCCACCTGATTTCTTTTTCACAAGTAAACCAGAAGGAAAAAGATTCCGCTGGCGTTTACAAAAAAATTCAATCCTATTCTAAAAAAAATAAGTTTACAACACTTGTTCATAAATTAGTTTTCAGGCCCGTAACTATAAAAAAAACAAAGAAAAAAGTAATTCCCAAAAAATACGAAACTTTTGAAGGAAAAACGATCAGAAATATTACTATTATCACTTTAGACCCTTTTGGGTATTCTGATATTGATACCGCCAGAGCCCCTAAAAACTGGGCCGAACGAACTGGAAACCGAATTCATATCAAAACAAAAAAACTCGCTATTAAGAATGTACTGTTAATAACAAAAAACACACCTTTCGATTCTTTATTAGTAAAAGAATCAGAACGATTGATTAGAGCTCAAAGATACATCAGTCGCGTTGACGTAACCCCACAATTAATTCAGAACAGCCCGGATTCAGTAGATGTCACCTTTCGGGTTTTAGATACATGGAGTATTATTCCCAAGGGATCCATTTCCAGTTCAAGAACTAATTTTGAACTCAATGATCGTAATTTTCTAGGCACTGGCCATGAATTCAAAAATGAATTCAAAAACAGATTCAGCGACGGAAAAAGCGCGTATGGATTGTCCTATAGCGTTCCTAACATCCAGAATACCTTCATTCAGACAACTCTGAATTACCGGATAGATTTAGACAATTACTACAGCAAAAGCCTCAATGTAGACCGTCCCTTTTACTCTGCTTTTACAAAATGGGCAGGGGGAATATACATAGACCAGCAATTTAGAAAAGACACCCTTGCTGATGTCAATTCCGTATTTACCTATCAAAATTTCAAATACAATTCGCAGGATTTATGGCTTGGACGTGCCTTTTCTATTTTTAAAGGAAGAACAGAAAACCAGCGCACCACAAATCTGATTCTGGCAGGACGTTTTTTAAATATAAAATATCTGGAAAGCCCAACTATCCTCTATGATGCCACTGATTTCTACTCTAGTGAAAAACTTGCTCTTTTCGGGATTGGTATTAGTTCACGTAAATTCGTGCAAGACAACTATATTTTCAAAAATGGAATTATAGAAGATGTCCCCATTGGCAAAATTTACAGCATCACTTCTGGCTATCAATATAAAAACAATTTGAGGCGTTTGTATCTTGCTGCCCGAGCGGCTTTTGGAAATTATTATAAATGGGGCTTTTTAAGTGCTAATGTAGAGATAGGTACCTTTTTTGAAAAATCAATTACGCAGCAAACCGCTTTTTCTTTTCAGGCAAATTATTTCACAAACTTGATGAGTCTGGGAAAATGGAAATGGAGACAGTTCATCAAGCCCCAGGTAATTATTGGTACAAACCGTGTCAATATTATTGGCGATCAGCTAAATATAAATGAAAATTATGGACTTCGGGGCTTTAATAGTGCTCAATATGGAACCCAAAAAGCACTCTTAACCATACAAACCCAAGCCTATGCGCCATGGGATCTTTGGGGATTTAGAATCAATCCCTATTGTAATTATTCCATTGCCGTACTAGGAAATCCTAATAAGGGATTGACTCAAAGTAAAGCCTATTCAAAAATTGGAATTGGATGTATTATCAACAATGATTTTCTGGTATTTAGTGCTTTTCAAATTTCGCTGTCCTACTATCCGTCCATTCCTGGAAATGGCGAAAATATTTTCAAAACAAATGCAATTGAAACAACTGATTTTGGTTTTCAAGATTTCGAACTGACAAAACCCCGTACCGTGCTTTACAAATAATACGCTTTATAAATATAAATTATTCCAAAAAAATATTCGCATAATACTAATATCCTTCGAAAACAGTTCAATTTGTATGGGATTATATTGAACACACTATCTACAGGACACTTTTTTTAGAAAATTACGATACAGTACACAATGAAGGGTGTGAATTATATAATTTAATACCTTAATTTTATAAGAAAAAATTATGTTTTATTGTTTACTTTTATTGTGTTAAAATTTTAACTAAAAACCAAACAAAATGAAAAAATTCACCTTTTATTTGATGATGATGGTATTATCAATTAGTGTTCTTCCAACACAAATGTTAGCCGCTGAAAAAAATCCAACTGTAATTTTAAATACTCCTAAAGAAGTGCCTGCAGAAGTAAAAGTTTTGCTTAATAGACTTGATGAAATAAAAGCGATGGATAAATCGTCTTTGACTTCAGTTGAAAAAAAAGAATTACGTAAAGAAGTACGTGCTATCAAAGCAGAATTAAAATCTACAGGAAATGGTATATACTTATCTGTAGGTGCAATTATAATCGTTATCCTTTTATTGATACTTTTATTGTAAATAAATTTATACCTGTAGAAAAAGGAAACGAATAATCGTTTCCTTTTTTTATGAAGTAAAATAACAAAGTAAATGTTAATTATTTGATATTGGCATAATTGTTGGTTTTACTTCAAAACGAGATAAAATAGTAACTAAAATTACTATCTAATAATTACTAATTAAAATTTCGAAAAATGAAAACATTAAAATTAATCATCGCAGGAATTATACTATTTGCATCCGCAAATACGATGCAAGCACAGGTTTCAGTAAATGTAAATATAGGTAGTCCACCAGCATGGGGGCCAGTTGGTTATTCAGCTGTAGATTATTATTATTTACCGGATGTTCAAGCTTATTATGATATACGAGCCACACAATTCATTTATTTTGGTGGAGGAAATTGGATTCGTTCAAGAAATCTACCTAATCAATACAGAAATTATAATCTATACAATGGTTATAAAGTAGTCTTGAACGATTACCATGGTTCAAGACCATACAGTAACTTTAAAACACACAAAGTAAAATACTACAAAGGATACAAAGGTAAACCACAAAAATCAATAGGTTCTAACCGCAGTAATAACAATAAAGTGTACAAAAGTAATGGGAATAACGGACATGGAAATAAAGGACATGGCAATAAAGGGGGAAAAGGAAATAATGGAAATGGAAAACATTAATACTGATTTCATAATAATTTATAAAAAGAGTCTCAGCAATGAGGCTCTTTTTTTTTAGAACATTAATCCTTAATTAAATGTTAATTTTTTTGTTTTGGCACAGTTGTTGGAATTTCACAAAAGTATCGCAATAACAAGTTATTATAAAAAAATATTACAAATTAAATATTTGAAAAAATGAGAACATTAAAATTAATCATCGTAGGAATTATACTCTTTGCATCAAGCACAATACATGCACAAGTCTCAGTAAATTTAAACATAGGTACTGCTCCATCATGGGGACCTATAGGATACGCAGAAGCTGAATATTATTATTTACCGGATGTTGAAGCTTATTATGATGTAAGAGCCACACAGTTCATTTATTTTGGTGGAGGAAGATGGATACGTTCCAGATATTTACCAAATCAATATAGAAACTATGATTTATATGATGGATATAAAGTAGTATTAAACGATTATCACGGTTCAAGACCTTATAGTAATTTTAAGAATCACAAAGTAAAATATTATAGAGGTTATCATGGAAGAGAACAAAGAAATATTGGGCACAACAATAATCGTCGCGTTTATGTAAACCAAAGGGGGAATGATAATCATAGAAGATATGATAATGATGACCGAAGAGAATATAAAAAACATGACAACCGAAATAACGGCAATGGTCATGGACATGGAAAGGGAAAAGGACATGATCGAGATTAGTCACACCTTAATTTAAAAAGAGAGAGAACCAAAATTGGTTCTCTCTCTTTTTAATTATTAAAGAAAACCAAAAATATTTCAGAAGAAATTATTTAATTCCTACATTTGAAGTTACTGCAATTAAATTTTAAAAAATGCAAAAAAAACACGCATCAGCTATTCTAATATTTCTCTTATGTTGCCAAATAACAATTGCACAAGAACCTCAAAAACCAAATTCTGTTGAAATTTATAATCAAATTCAAAAGCTTAATTTTCTAGGTTCCGTACTTTATATAGCCGCACATCCTGATGATGAAAACACCCAGTTGATCTCTTATTTATCCAATGAACAAAAGGCCAGAACCGGCTATTTGTCTTTGACACGCGGGGATGGTGGACAAAACTTAATCGGCACGCAATTGCGGGAATTATTAGGAGTAATAAGAACCCAAGAACTTATTGAAGCCCGAAAAATTGATGGAGGAGAACAGTTTTTTTCCCGTGCCAATGATTTTGGTTTTTCTAAAAATCCAACAGAAACATTAGAAATTTGGGATAAAAAACAAGTACTAGCTGACGTTATTTGGGCCATCAGGAAATTTCAACCCGATGTGATTATTAACCGATTTGATCATCGTTCGCCCGGAACCACTCACGGACACCACACGGCATCAGCAATGTTAAGCGTAGAAAGTTTTGACTTAGCGAATAACCCATCAATTTTTCCCGAGCAATTGCAATTTGTAACACCTTGGCAAACCAAACGACAGTTTTTTAATACGTCTTGGTGGTTTTATGGAAGTATCGAAAAATTTAATGCTGCCCATAAAACGAATTTAATTGCGCTGCAAACAGGAGTTTATTACGCTGGATTAGGAAAATCAAATCAGGAAATAGCCGCATTAAGTCGGAGCCGCCATCAATCCCAAGGGTTTGGTAGCACTGGAGCCCGTGGGGAGGAAACAGAATATTTAGAGTTTATAAATGGAGATGCTTTAAAAGATAAGAAATCACTTTTTGAAGGAATCGATACTTCTTGGAACCGAATAAAAGAGGGAAAATCAATCGGAGAATTATTGACAACTATTACCGCTGAATTCGACCATAATAATCCTTCGGCAAGCATTCCAGATTTGGCGAAAGCCTATGCTATGATGAAGGCTTTGGACGAAAATCAGTGGTCGCCACTGAAATCAGAAGCCATAAAAGAAATTATATCGGCCTGTTCTGGTTTGTATCTTGAAGCCGTTGCCCAAAATCAGGAAGCGACTCCCGGAAGCACTATTAAATTGAAACTCGAAGCCATTAATAGAAGCTCCGTACCCATACAATTAATAAGTGTGACTACTTTACCAAATCAAATTACGACACTTCAAAATCGCGAGTTAAAAAATAACATACTAAACACCATTAATTTAGATTTAAAATTACCCGAATCAATTAACTACACACAACCATATTGGTTAAAAGAAAAAGGAACAGTTGGGATGTACGCAGTAAAGCAACAACAAAACATAGGGATTCCAGATATTATTCGGGAAGTTAAAGTGATTTTTAATATTAAAATCAATGAGGTCGAAATTCCATTTGAACGAACCGTAGTGTATAAATACAACGATGATGTAAAAGGGGAAGTATATAATTATCTAGACATTGTTCCCGAAGTTACTACTTCAATTGTAGACAAAGTATTGCTTTTTAAAGACACAAAAAAGAAAGCTGTAGCCGTAAAAATTAAAACTGGAAAAGACTCCGTAAAAGGAATTTCACAACTTGAATTACCTGAAAACTGGGGTGTTTTTCCTAAATCGATTCCTTTTAACATTGAAAAAAAGGGAACGGAACAAATTGTTTATTTTGAGGTAACTGCACCAAATAAATCCGAAGAAGCTGTAGCCAAAAGCGTGGCGATAATTGACAATAAACAATTTGACAAAGAACAAATTATCATTAAGTATGACCACATCACAAAACAGCAAGTTTTAACATTGGCTGAAGCCAAATGCATTAAAACGGATTTAAAAACAAATGGTGAAAAAATCGCATACATTATGGGTGCCGGAGATGAAGTTCCCAGTAGCCTGACGCAATTAGGATATGCCGTAACACTACTTAAACCTGAAGAAATTACTCCTGAAAAATTAGAACTGTACGACGTAGTCATCACAGGTGTTCGTGCCTATAATATCTTGCCTGCACTGGCAAACAAACAAAATATACTTTTTGATTTTGTAAAATCCGGAAAAACAATGATCGTTCAGTACAATACTGCAGGAGATCTTGTTACCAATACTATTGCACCTTATCCCTTGAAACTCTCCCGTGACCGAGTGACCGAAGAAGATGCCGAAGTCCGATTCTTAGCGCCACACCATCCTGTTTTGAATTTTCCAAACCAAATTACAGCTACAGACTTTGAAGGCTGGAAACAAGAACAAGGTTTGTATTACCCCAATGAGTACGACAAAGCCTTTACTCCTATCCTATCTTCAAATGACAAAGGGGAAAGCCCTAAAAATGGTGCATTACTTATTGCTCCTTACGGAAAAGGACACTATATTTATACCGGCTTAAGTTTTTTTAGAGAATTACCTGAAGGCGTTACTGGTGCCTATAAATTAATTTCTAATATCATTTCGCTACAATCATCTGAAAAAATTCCTGTTCAAAAAATCAAGAACTAACCCACTTTAAAATGGAAACAAAAAAAATAAAAACCTGGAAGAAAAATTATACTTGGGTACTTGTAGCCAATGCAATATACATCCTGATCTTTTGTCTCATCATGAAATTATACGCTTAAATTATGCAATTATTTGATTGGATTATACTGATAGTAACTTTATTGTTCATTGTAATTTATGGTGCTTGGAAAACCAAGGGCAGTAAAAATGTAGAAGACTTTATTTTAGGGAGTAATGAAACACCTTGGCATGTTGTAGGACTTTCTGTTATGGCCACACAAGCAAGTGCAATTACGTTTCTTTCTACTCCGGGGCAAGCCTATCATGACGGTATGGGTTTTGTGCAATTCTATTTTGGACTGCCAATTGCTATGGTGGTAATCTGTGTCACCTTTATCCCTTTATACCACAAATACAAAGTGTATACAGCTTATGAATACCTTGAAAAAAGATTTGATTTGAAGACCCGTTCCCTAGCTGCCATCCTTTTCTTGTTCCAAAGAGGTTTAGGAACCGGATTGACCATATACGCTCCGGCAATTATTTTGTCCGCTTTATTGGGTTGGAATCTTACCTACATGAATATTATTATTGGTGTATTAGTTATCATTTATACTTTTTCGGGTGGAACCAAAGCAGTGAATGTAACTCAAAAACAGCAAATGTTTGTGATTATGTCCGGAATGCTAATCACTTTTTTTCTGATCTTGCATTATTTACCTAATGATATGACTTTCTCCAGTGCGTTGCATATTGCTGGGGCAAATGATAAAATGGATATTGTTAATTTCTCTTTAGATCCAGAGGAAAAATATACCTTTTGGAGCGGAATAACAGGAGGTTTTTTCTTGGCATTAGCTTATTTTGGTACCGATCAATCGCAGGTAGGACGTTATTTATCCGGACGATCCGTTCGAGAAAGCCAGATGGGACTAATCATGAACGGACTTTTAAAAGTACCTATGCAGTTCTTTATTTTACTGACCGGAGTTATGGTTTTTGTCTTTTTCCAATTCAATCCTGTTCCGTTAAATTTTAATCCAAATAATAAAGCCATGATTGAAAAATCAGCTTACAAAAGCGAATACAATGCTTTGGAGAAAAAATTAGACGATTTATCCGAAGACAAAAAAGTAATTAATCTTTTATACATCGACCAGCTCAATCAGGATTATGACAATCCAACCCTTAGGAAAGAATTAGTGACTTTATCCAATAAAGAAAAAGATTTAAGAGATCGTGCCAAAGAAATAATTCTGAAAGCTGATAGTAATAGCGAGACCAATGATAAAGATTATGTGTTTTTTCACTTTATTCTCAACTATTTACCCAAAGGGCTTATTGGTTTGTTACTGGCCGTAATTATTTCGGCTGCTATGTCCTCTACCGCTTCGGGATTGAATGCACTGGCCTCTACCACCGCAATTGATATTTACAAACGCAATCTAAAAGAAGAAAAATCAGAACGGCACTACCTGTATGCTACAAAATTCTTTACCTTATTGTGGGGAGTTATAGCCATACTATTTGCTTGTATTGGAACGCTTTTTGAAAATTTAATTCAACTGGTAAACATCATTGGATCCATATTTTATGGAACAGTCCTTGGAATTTTCTTAGTTGGTTTTTACATCCATAAAGTACAATCTAAAGCCATTTTTTATAGCGCTGTAGTAAGTCAGATTACTATTTTTATCATCTACTATTACGCCATTTATATTTTCCCGAGCGGAGAAGAAAAACTAGGTTATTTGTGGCTGAATTTCATTGGTGCAATGCTTACAATTGTAATTTCATTATTCTTGCAATGGACCATTTTTAGAAAACAGAGAGAGATAACAGCCTAAATAAAAAAATAACCGCAGATTCGCAGATTTTTATATTGATAATCCGTGAATCTGCGGTTATTTTTTTTACTTCAGAAGTTCTTATATAAAAATCTCTTCTTCCGCAGAAACGAGCAAGAGCGAACTGGCGAGTAATGATAATCCCATGGATACTATGCAAACATCTAATAAATTACACAGTCCAAAATTTCAAAAAAAAATCCCGTCTCTAAATGGAGACGGGATCTTCTTATATAAAACGTTAGAGTAATTAGTTTTTACTCCACTCTGTAATACTGTCTTTATTCATTTTCACGTAATCTTGGTTTTTAGCAATTTCAGCCGCTGCAAGTGATGCCTTAGCCGTTTCGATTGCTCCTTTTTTGTCCTCAAGTTTAGCTTGAATTAATGACTTCAATCTATTGTACCAGAAGGGTTTGTCTTTAGACATATCTAACGCTTTGTTTACATAAACCAATGCTTTTGCATTGTCGCCATTCGATTGGAATAAAAATTGAGCAGCAGAAAAATAATCTGCACTAGCTGGTCCAGCTAATGCTTTTTCGATGTTAGCCGTTGTTTTTTGTTGTGTTGGCACTTCAAATTTTAAAGCAGCATAGGAGTTCTCCCAATAGATTTCTAAAAAGGCAAAATTATTGTCTAAACCACTAATTCCAATAGTAAATGTTTCCACACTTTTATTCACTGTTTCAGGCTTAACAGTAGCTCTAAGCGCCACATTTTCTTCTTTCCACTCTTCTGGATTACCCCAGTTATCAGTAGTTTTATAAAATAGTATCTCCCAGCTTTCTATTTTCGGAATAGTATACAATGAATATTTTCCTTTTTTCAATGTTTTACCATCAATAATCACATCATCGCTAAAGGAAACAGTTGTATTTTCATTAGCTCCAGTTCTCCATACTTTTCCAAAAGGAATTAAATTTCCAAAAACGGATCTTCCTCTGGCACTTGGTCTTGAATAGTTAACTTCTACATCAGTCAAACCAACTGTTTGCATAAGCGTCATTTTCGGACTTGATTGAGGTGTTTTTAACTGAGCCTCAGCGCTGAAACCGGCCATAAATAAAGCCAGTGCAATGATTATTTTTTTCATATTATAATTTTTAAATGTTTTCCAAATTTACAAATTCAATGGCTTTGTACTGTTAATTATTCCTTAATTTAGATTGAATATTCCTAACTGCCTCAAAATCCAATTCGTTAAAATGATTAATCACTACATCTGCTTCCGATAAATCTTGTGCTTCAGAATGAATACTGTTGTAGCCCACACAAAAAATCCCAGCAGCTTTGGCCGCTTTTATTCCATTTGTACTGTCCTCAATAACGATACAATTTGCTTTTGGTGCAACTGATAAACTTGCCGCATGTTCAAAAATAGCCGGATGTGGTTTTGATTTAGGGAAATCTTCACCGCTTACCACATGTGTAAAATAATCATGCAACTTAAACCGGCTAAACACGCGTTCAATAGTCACTTTGGATGCCGAAGAAGCCAAAATCAATTGTATTCCGTTTTGGTGTAATTCTTTAATAAGATGTTCCACGCCTTGCAGTAATTCTAAATCTGCTTTACTATCAAACGCATCATTAAAAATAGTTCGTTTTCTTTGAATCAAATCTTCCACTTCATGTTCAATTTCAAAAACCTTTTTCAATTTTTGAAATATATTCCGAGTAGAATTTCCTGTAAATGAAGTGTACATTTCCTCCGTAACAGGAATATTCAATTCCTCAAATTGTTTGAAATAAGCATAACGGTGTACGGGTTCAGTATCGACAATTACACCATCCATGTCAAAAATTACGGTTTGTATCATTTTTGTTAAATTATTAGACTTTATAGATTTTAAGACTTCTTAACTTTTTAGAACGGAACATTAAAAAACTGAATTCTAACCATTATTTCTTAAGTAAATAACGAATCACGGTTTCTGCAGCATACAAACCAAATAATCCAGGCATGTAACTATTGGTTCCATAAAATGATTTTTTGAAATTAGATCCATCCGTCATTTTTAAACTCGTTTCATCTTGAATTTCCGACGAAAAAACCACTTTCAGTTTATCAATTTTAAATTCTTTCAATCGTCTTCGAATGGTTTTGGCAAAATAACAATTCACGGTATTGGTAATATCAGTCACTTTCACTTTTGAAGCTTCCATTTTCCCACCTGCACCCATACTACTGATGATTTTTACTCTTTTTCGTTTGGCTCCAATAATCAAATTCAGCTTTGGCGTCACACTGTCAATGCAATCTAAAACATAATCAAATTCCTCCGATACAATTTCGAAAGCACGCTCTGGCGAAAGAAATTCCTGTACACGCGTCAATTTTAATTCTGGATTAATGTCCATCAATCGATCCCCAACAACAGTAATTTTTGGTTGTCCTACAGTTGAATGTAAAGCAGGCAATTGTCGGTTTATATTGGTAATATCAACTACGTCACCATCAACAATAGTCATCGTTCCCACTCCTGCTCTCACCAAAAATTCGGCCGCAAAAGAACCAACACCACCCAATCCTACAACCAATATATTTGCCTTTTTTAAATTATCTAAACCTTCTTTTTTGAATAAAAGTTCGGCTCTCTCTGTCCATTCTGCCATTGTTTTTTGTTTAAAGTTTAATGTTTTTGAAAAATTCTTAAATCAAAAACTTCATTATAATTACTATTCACAAGTTCCTGTATTTCTTCCAGCGAAATTCCTCTGTATTTTGCTGCCAATTCATAAACTGCTTCAATCCCTTCGTCCACCGTATCTGTTTCCAAAAAAAATCGATTATCAGGAACGCTTTTAAAAACAGCTTCTAGGTCCTGATTTAGCAATAAATATTTCCCAAACGAAATATAAAATCCATTGTTCACTAATTGTTTAGCGACTTGGGCATTTTTGGAAAACCCATGAATCAGCATTGGAACTGAAATATTCAATTTTTTCGTAATTGCAATCACTTCCTGAAAAGCAGCGACACAGTGTATTACCACTGGTTTTTGATAGTGCTGCGCCAAAAGCAATTGCTTTTCGAAAACCAACTGTTGCAATTCCATTGAAACTTCGATGCGTTTGTCCAGTCCACATTCACCTACAGCGAGACAATTCCCCTCTTGTAATTTACTTTCGATTATCGCCAAATCATCTTCTATTCGTTCTTCAACGATAAACCACGGATGAATCCCGATGGAATAATACGGAATTGTTGCATCAAATTCCTGTGGATATTGATTCACTAATTCCAACACATTTGGTTGATTCGTATCTTTATGTGTATGCAGATTAAAGAAATCCATTAGTTGTGAAATTTTTTAACTCCCGCTTTTATCTCGATATTCAAATCATTTTCTAATGGTACTATTGGACAGGAATATGTAAAATTATACGCGCAATACGGATTGTATGACGTGTTAAAGTCAATCACAATAGCATCTCCTTTTGGGATTTTCAAATCAATGTATTTCCCGCCAATGTAACTTTCGTTTCCTGAAGTCAGATCTGAAAACGGTAAAAATAAATAGTCTTTATATTCCTCTTTTTTTGAGAGCTCCATATTCTTGTACACATTCAGTTTCAAATCCCGACCGTCAATTGTAAAAGAAAGCTCCCCATATTTTACATACAATGGTTTCCTGTCTGTTGACGTTTTCATTTCAAAAGGCTTCTCTTTTTTTGTTCTTACTAACTTAGCGACCACATAAAAAGTTTCGTTTGCAGGATAAAAATCAAGTGTTTTGAATTCCGCTAAATCTTTCGGAGTCAACGGACTTGTCTTTGCATCGGCATATTCTGAATTTAATTCCTTTTGAAATTTGGCTACAGCCGAAACGTCAAATTTATATTGGCCAAAGCCTAAATTCAATTGAATCAAAAGAAATAAAGTAAATAGCGTTCTCATGTTCTTATTTTTATGCAAAAATAGTTTAAAAGTTACTAGGACACAAAGACGCATCGGTACAAAGTTTTCTACCTTTGCAAAATATAACAAATACATGTTTCAAACTGCTTTTCAACGCTACATTAATAATTTCAAAGGCTTTACCAGAGAAATTTGGATTCTAACGCTCGTCACTTTTATAAATCGCGCCGGTACGATGGTTTTGCCTTTTTTATCTAAGTATTTAAAAGAAGATTTGAATTTATCCTACGCACAAGTGGGATGGATTATGGTTGCTTTTGGTTTTGGTTCTATGCTGGGATCTTGGCTTGGTGGCAAATTATCCGATAAAATAGGCTTTTATAAAATCATGGTTTTCAGTTTATTCACCAGCGGAATCCTTTTGTTTTTTGTACAATACATTCGGACCTTTTGGGGATTGTGCATTGGAATGTTTGTCATAATGACCGTTGCTGATATGTTTCGTCCCGCCATGTTTGTCTCCTTGGCGACTTATGCTAAACCTGAAAATCGTACCAGAGCACTGACTTTAGTTCGGTTAGCGGTAAATTTAGGCTTCACAGCTGGACCCGCTTTAGGTGGTTTAATCATTATGAATTTAGGTTACAGCGGATTATTCTGGGTGGATGGAAGTTCGTGTATTGTATCTATTTTAATTTTCACCCTACTGGTAAAAGAACGCAAAAAACCTATCGATTTAGCCTCCGCCAATATCGAAACTGAGATACCAGCCTCTGTTTTCAAAGACAGAATATTCTGGATCTTCCTTTTTGTTTGTTTCATAACAGCCATGCTTTTCTTTCAACTTTTCACCACTTTACCCTTATATCATAATGAAAAATTTGGATTAACCGAGTTTCAAAGTGGACTTTTATTGTCTTTAAACGGACTGTTAATTTTCTTTCTGGAAATGCCAATTGTAAGTTTCACTCAAAGAAAAGGCATCAGTATACTCAAAATTATTCTTTGGGGCGCATTGCTAATGTCATTGAGTTTTTATGTTTTACTCATCAATATGTGGGCTGGAATACTAATTGTTAGTATTCTTTTTATCACTTTTGGTGAAATGTTCATCTTCCCTTTCTCCAATTCATTTGCGCTAAGCCGAGCTCCAAAAGGGCATGAAGGCCGCTACATGGCTTTGTTTACTATGAGTTTCAGCTTAGCACACATTGCGAGTTCTAAGACAGGACTAGAAATCATAGCCGCTTTTGGCTACCAAGCTAACTGGTTTGTCATGGGAAGTTTAGGTATTTTAGCTGTGGTAGGTTGTATCTGGCTGCAAAAACTCGTTCAAAAAGAACACAATTAATTTCATTATCATTCTTTGGGCGTGACCCTATAAAAAAAAGGGGCTTATCAACAAAATCGTTATTAGCCCCTTTTCTTTATAGCGTCGGGTTATACGCGCTACTTCGGTAGCTAGCTTCTACCCCTCACGCAGTCTCCTTGTGATGATAACATTTTTGATTAAAAGGAGAATTAATTTCCAAAAAACTGCAAAAACACGTTAAAACTAAAAAAATAGTTAAAAAACTACATTTATAGTTTGATAACTAAAAAAATAGTTGTAGTTTTGGTTTAAATAAAAAATTATGCAAAAGTTAACCAACAAAGAAGAGGAAATCATGCACATTTTATGGAAGCTCAAAAAAGCATTCGTAAAAGAAGTCCTTGCAGAAATCACAGAAGATCAACCCCATTATAACACACTTTCAACCATTGTGCGCAATCTGGAAGAAAAAGGATTTGTGTCGCACAATGCCTTTGGAAACACACACCAATACTTTCCTATTATAAGTTTAGAAGATTATAGAAAACGATTCATGAATACTGCTATTGATAATTATTTCAACAGCTCATATAAAAATATGGTATCGCATTTTGCCAAAGAAGAGAAAATATCTGCAGCTGAATTACGGGAAATTTTGGCTATGATTGAAAGTCATAAAGAGGAAATATAAACTTTAGAGTAACAATATTAATTATGGAAGTATTTTATATTTATCTCATCAAATCCAGCGGATTAATTGCCTTGTTTTATTTGACGTATCATTTTATGTTGCGAAAAGAAACCTTTTTCACAAGCAATCGTTGGTTTTTGTTATTGGGATTATTCACTTCCATTCTTTTGCCGTTAGTTGTTTTTACTAAAACAATATGGGTAGAACCTACTCCTGTAAATTATGATTGGTCATCATTGCCCATAAGTACAATTATTGATGAAGACCACACGCAAGAATATATTTATCTGGCATTAGCAGTGCTGTACTGCATTGGCACATTATGCCTTTTCACTAAATTTGGTTTTGAATTTTACAGTTTACAAAAAATAGTAAAAGGAAAAACCATAAAACGTCAAGCGAATTTTAAATTTATAGACTTAAAAGACAATCTCGCTCCTTTCTCTTATTTTAATACTATCGTTTACAATTCGTCCTTGTACAGCAGCTCTGAACTAGAAAACATTTTGGAACACGAAAAAGTTCATAGTGAGCAAAATCATACTGTTGATGTATTAATTTCAAGATTGTTTTGTATTGTGTTTTGGTTTAATCCATTCATTTGGTTTTATAAAAAAGCAATTATCCAAAACTTGGAATTCATTGCTGACAGCGAAGCCACGAAAAAAATATCCGACAAAAAAGCGTATCAGTTGACGCTTTTAAAAATAACAACACACGAGAATTGTGTTGCCATTACAAATCATTTTTATCAATCATTAATCAAAAAACGAATCGTTATGTTAAACAAAAATCAATCAAAAAAATCGAATTCCTGGAAGTACACGCTTGTTCTTCCAGTTTTAGTAGCATTTGTATTTTTATTTCAAATTGATGTAATTGCTCAGGAGAAAGTAAAAGAAGAAACCATCAAAGTAGAATCAAAACATCCAGTTACTGCTGCTTTAGAAATTCAGCAAGAAAAAGACAGTATTAAAAAAGCTAAAGTACTTATAGTCAGTAGTTCTAAAAATGACAGTATTGATAAAAATACAGAGATTTTTATCGATGGAAAAAAAGTAAGTAAAGAAGAATTAGATAGAACGAATCCTAATGACATAACTACGATGGATGTTGTTAAGGAGAATAACAAATCTATAATTAGAATTGTAACAAAAGGTAAAACAGCAAAAAGTACAAATATTTTTAATTCTAATACACAAGTAACGGATTTAAGATTAGAAAATGTGAATCCCAATAGTTTAAAAATTCTTCAAAAACCAAAAACCACGTATACGGTTACAAAGATAACGACAGAAAAAAATGGTATTCCTGACGATGCAGAATATTTTATTGACGGAAAAAAAGTAAGCCCACTAGAGGCTGAAAGCATGAATCCAAATTATATTAGCTCAGTAAATATTCAAAAAGATGGTACTTCAGCTAAGAATTCAATCCGTATTATTACTAAAAGTTATTTAGATGGTAAAGAGATGATACCTGAGCCACCAACACCACCTGCTGCACCAACTTTTAAATCTAAAGCTGCAAAAGGCGACCCTGTTAAAAAGGATAATAAAGGTTGGGAGATCAATTTTGGAACATTTGCGCCAGAAGACAATATTAAGAGAATTCAAAATGATAAGAATGTAAACTATAAAGAAGCAGTTATAGTTATTAATGGAAAAATTAGTGATTATCAAGCTTTGGATAAATTAAAGCCAGAGGATATTTTTTCAGTAGGTGCACAAAAACCATCAAATGGACCCGAAAGCACAAAACAGAATGCGTTAAAAAAATATGGAGAAAAAGCATTAAATGGAATTATTGAAATTGAAACAAAAGAATTTCAAAAAAAATAAAATCCTCATAAAAACCCAGAAAGACGATCTAAATTAAAACCGTCTTTTTTTATATCTTTACATTAAACAAAATGATATGTATAAAATCCTAGCCCAAATTAACAAAGTTATTTTACCTAGTTTCACCAAACAGCGATTGGATTTGGCTAAAGCCAAAAAATGGCAAATGGCGATTATTGGTTTTAGATATTACGTAACCACACGTGCGCTGGATTAATACGTAATTGCGGCAAAAATTTCATTTCCTTTGATTTTTGCCCTTCCATTTAAGAAAGCTAATTCCATTAGGAAATTGCATTGTACAATTTCTCCACCCAATCTTTCGACCAATTCGCAAACTACTTTTGCCGTTCCTTCGGTGGCCAAAACATCATCGTGAATCAGAATTCGGTCTTCTGAAATTGGAAATTATGTCAGCCAATAATAAAATTATTTATAGCAAGAGACTTTTTAAATTACGATAAAAACATAGTCTACTTTATTGTTACCACTTCTCTGCTCCCAATAATTTTTTTCCCAATTCACTAAGCGCTGCCGTTTTATATTTGGTTTGTTCCCATTTACGGGGATCTCCAGGAAAGGCATATCCTTCAGGTGCAATTCTGTCTTTCCAGGAATTCACTCTCCATTGACGTAGTTCTTCATTTTCTTCTTCCGCTGGCATCATAGAAATATATTGTGCCATTCTCACTTTATCTTTTGTAATATTGGGGCGAATGCCATGCGGTTGTGAACTGTTAAAAATCAATAAATCTCCTGCTTCCATTTTTACTTTTACAAATTTGCCTTCAAATTCAGAGGTATCCGGTTGAAATCGATTTCTATCTTCCGGTTGTGTCAGTTTCCAAGTATCATAATTTCGATATAAATCAGGAATACATTGAAATCCTCCCATATTTTCATCCATTTGGTCTGCCAAAGCGAGAACTCCTTGTACGTTTTGAGGTTTTGTTTCAGGATCATAATCCCAATGTATAAATCCTTTGAAATCAAAATCCGGACGGACTGGTAAATTTAGATTTGCTCGGTCAATGGTTACCCATAATTTTTCCGTTCCCCAAATATCTACAAATGCATCGTATACTTTTTTCATTTGTCGATTATCCCATTGGTATTGATGATTGTACACTTCAACCATACCGCTATTGGTAAGTTCTTTCATTTGCATTTCGGCTCTTGGTGGCGCATACCAAGTTTCTGGGTCATTTTGATTTTTCTCTTCAAATTCCCACAGGAAATCGGCCATTTTTTTAGCGTTTTCTTTCGGAACAGCATTTTTTATTACAATATACCCGTTTTCAATCCAAAACTTCCAATCGGCTTCAGTAAGCAAACGCAGAGGTTTACCATTAGAGCGATCATTTAATTTTGTTGTGCTGGATTTTGCTGTCGATGGATTTCCCGGAATATCTTTGTGGGCATTGTTATGTGCCATTGTGGGAACCATTGTGGGAACCATTGTGGGAACCATTGATTGCTTATTCTTTTCCATAGTTATCTATTTCGTGTTATTACTATTCCAAAATTAGAAAAAGTGAACCTTAATTACTTTCACAAAATGTACTGCTATTTGTACAATATTGATTTATTTTAGTAACTTTAGACAAGTATATGTATTATATTGAACAATTATAGCAGTAACGAGGTATGAAAATAGTTTTTGAGGATATAAAAAGATTAGCCGGTAGTTCCTTTAGAATATTGGTCAATCCAAAATTGAATAATTTTTATTATTGGCATTTTCATCCTGAATTTGAATTGACTTTCATTGTAGCACCAAATGGAACACGACGCGTAGGTGACCATATTGGGGATTTTGAAGGAAGTGATTTGGTTTTTATAGGTTCTAATATTCCGCATTTGAATTTTGATTATGGAATTAAAACCGAATATGAAAAAGTAGTTTTACAGATAAAAGAAGATTTTTTCAAAAATGACTTTATCACCACTCCTGAACTAGCTTTCATTAATCAATTATTTGAGAACTCTAAAAAGGTGGTTTGTTTTCATGGAGCTGTAAAAGATGAAATTGGCAAAAGGCTTCAAAAAATTCATCTTTTATCACATTTTGAACAATTTATAGAAGTACTGTCCATATTTCAGATTTTAGCAACAGCAAATGAAAAGACACTATTACACGATAAACCATTTGAGAATCTGTACAATAACAAAGAACAAGTGCGATTAAAAGTAGTATATAAATTTATAGAAGAAAACTACCAAAGGGCTGTTTCTATTGAAGAAATCTCTCGTTTGACTCATTTATCCAAAGCCGCTTTTTGTCGTTATTTTAAAAAAATGACCCGATTGACTTTTACTGAATTTTTAAATCAGTATCGAATAGAACAAGCTAAAATACTTTTAAAAACTGATAAAAATGCAACAGAAACGTGCTTTGAGTGTGGTTTTGAAAGTCTGTCATATTTTAATAGAATTTTCAAAAAAGTAGTGGGTGAAAATCCGATACAGTTTAAGAAAAGATAAAAAAAGGTATGTTTCCTAAATTTCAGAAACATACCTTTTGTAATTTATTCCGTAATATTAAAACTGGCTACATAAAAGTTTTTATCTATTTCCAATTTTGAATTTTCAGTATTTACAGAAACACGTTGCCATTCTGTCTCTGGTTGTAGCAATTCTTCATTGCCATTCAGCGTTACTTTAACAGGCATGTTAAAACCTGACACACAATTTGTCCAGCGATATCCTAATTGATTATCCTTGAAAAAATATTCTACTGTAGGAATTCTGGTATCTCTTAAATACTGATTAAAAAAGGTAGCTAAATCGATTCCAACTTGCTGACTTAAATAATCTTCAATTTGTTTAGTCGATACCGTTTGATGGTAAAAAGTACTGTTCAAACCTCTTAATATTTTTCTCCATTTTTCATCATCATTTACAATTTGGCGTAAAGTATGTAGCATATTCCCTCCTTTTGGATACATATCACCAGATCCTTCTTTGTTTACACCATAGTTTCCTATAATCGGCTTATCATTGTTTATTCCCTTTCTGGTCCCTCGGATATATTCAAATCCAGCTTCTTTCCCATAATAATATTCTACAAAAAGGCTTTCAGAATAGTTTGTAAAACTCTCATGAATCCACATATCAGCAATATCTTTGTACGTAATATTATTGGCGAACCATTCATGTCCGGATTCATGGATAATGATAAAATCAAATTTTAATCCCCAACCCGTTCCGCTTAAATCCCTTCCTAAATAACCATTTTGAAATTTATTTCCGTAGGTCACTGAACTTTGATGTTCCATTCCTAAATACGGAGCTTCAACTAACTTGTAACTGTCTTCATAAAAAGGATATGGTCCAAACCAGTGCTCAAAAGCTTTCAACATCTTTGGAACATCCTGAAATTGTTTTTTGGCTTTCGCCAAATTGTCTCTCAAAACATAATAGGTACAGTCTAAATCGCCTTTTTCTCCCTTATATTTTTCTGAAAACGAAACATAATCTCCTATATTTATGTTTACACCATAATTATTGATAGGATTTGAGACATACCAATTATAGGTTTTGGTTCCGTCCTTTAATTGCTTAACACTGATCAGACGACCGTTAGATACATTTGTCAAATTTTCAGGAACATTTACACTGATCAGCATATTTTCCACTTCGTCATACATGTGGTCTTTGTTTGGCCACCAAACACTCGCACCCAATCCCTGACAAGAAGAAGCAATAAAAGAATTCCCATTAGCATCTTTTTTCCAAGTAATTCCTCCATCCCATGGCGGATTTACAGCAACTTTAGGTTTGCCTCCGTAAAAAACAGTCAACTTTTTTATGGCTCCTTTTGTTTGAGATGCAATCAATTCAATAAAAAATGCATTTCCTTCTCTTCTATATTTTAAAGCTACTCCATCCTGAATGACTTTATAAATTTCCATAGGATTTTGCAAATCAATTTGCATACTATTGTATTCCTGAACGACTTGATATTTTATTGTATTGGAACCTGAAATAGTACTGTCAGCAGGATTTACTTTAATATCAAGATGGTACTGTTTTACATCCCACCACGCTCTTTCTTTGGTGATGCTGCCGCGCAAAGTATCTTGTCTGGTAAATATTTCCTCTTTTTTTTCCAAAAGTCCTTGCGCATTTACACCATTAAAAATAAGGAAAGAGATCAAAATAAGACTGAATTGTTTTTGCATGGTGAATTTACTTTAGACAAAAATAAACTTTAAAACTCTATAATTAAACTTCCTGGAATTTATTTTCCAGGATAGATTTGGACATATTCTTGCAACAGCGTATTTTCTTTTCCACGAATTTCCATGATCACCTTATTGTTTTCAAAATCAAACTTCAGCAACCCAAAATTAATATCTTTGATCACTTCTCCTTTTACATAAGGATTTTCTTCGCCAGAAAAAGAAGCATAGGTATGGGTTAGTCCACTCGAAGTAAAATCGACTAAAGGATACGACAATCCGCGAACTTTTTTGGAAGAAAAAGTAGCAATATGGCGGTCACCAGAAATTATAAAGGTACCTTTTGCTTTCGTTGAAACAATCAATTGCTCTAGTTTTTCAATTTCATGGGGAAAATTTCCCCAAGCTTCAAAACCGTGTTTATTTGATAAAAATTGAATGCTGCTGACAATAACATTAAATTGTGCCTCAGAAGTTTGAAGTTCATTTTCCAACCATTTCCATTGTGCATTTCCTAACACCGTTCCTTCACCTGCTGTATTAGGTTGAAAACGTTTTTTTAAATCGGTGGCTTTAGTCAGTGCCGTTCTAAAAAAGCGAGAGTCCAATACAATGACTTTTATTTTATTTTCATTTACCTCAATAGTTTTAGCAGTATAAACTCCGTCTCTTTTTCGCTCAGAAGCGTTCTTTGAAGTGCCTAAAAAATCCAATAATAACTGTTGGCTTTTTCTTTTAAAGGGATATTCTTCCCCAGCGTCATTTGCTCCATAATCGTGATCATCCCAAGTTCCTAAAACTATTTTATCTTTAATAAAAGTTAGATAATCCGCGTCTTGTTTTTGAATTTCATAATTATTTTTAAGAAACTGCATATCTTCTGTATCCGAGTACACATTATCACCTCCCCAAATCCAAACGGAAGGATGATTTTTGTCTATCGCTGGCCAAAGTTCATTTTTAATCTTTTGATTGTCGCAGGAACCAAAAGCAATCGTAAAGTAAGTGTTTTGAGTAGGTTTATTAGTTTCAAGTACCTGTTGTGTATTCTGAATTTTACAACTAATAAGGGCAAAAAAGCTAAAAATAAAAAGTATTTTTTTCATGTGAAGGTATTATAAAATCTATTTAATTTAAAAAAATTTGTTGCTAAGGTATACTAATATGCTCAATTGAACTTTAAGTAAAGTTTAATAAAAAAGCGACTATCCAATTAAAATAGTCGCTTTTTCATTAGATTAAAACACAAAAATTAATGCAGGTGGGTTACTTTGCTTTGTTCTACTACAGCAGTAAAATCATTGGCTAAACGTTTGCCATACTCCTCTAGCAATTCTAAAATTCTTTCTTGATTATCTGATTTGACAATAAGTCCTGCATGATATTCTAAGGGTATTCTAAAGCAAACTTCCGGAGCTGAAAACGAAGATAAATTAGGATGCTGGAATTTTGTTAAAGTCAAAACGATTCCGGCATATCCTTTTTTTACTTTTGGTAAACTGTACTTCGTTCCTTTGACCAAAGCGTCTTCAATTGCCGCCCACTCTTTCCATAAATTAATATTCGAAGCTTCAGCAACCATTTCGGCCAAATGCGCTCCTCCTACTCGTGAAGAAGTTTCCAAGAAATAAATCTGTCCATCTTCATTACTTTTGATGAACTCTGTATGAGCGGCTCCATGTTTCAACCCAAAACCTTTCATCACTTGTTCATTTATTTTTTTTATCGCGATATCATCCTCTGATTTGTATTTACTATTTGCCGAACGGAAAACGCCGCCACCTTGAGATATTTCCATTGGTGTAGCTAAATATCTAGAAGTCAAACTGAAGATTACTTTGCTATCCGAAATCAAACTGTCACAATGATACACATCACCAGGTTTGAATTGTTCCAATAGATATTTGAATCTGTTATTCCCCATTTCGTTAATATGGATCCACAAACGCTCTTTGTCCTCTATTTTTATAATTCCTGTTGCAGAAGCTTCGGAACGTGGTTTCAAAACCCATGGAGCAGGAATAGCATCTGCAAAAGTATTGATGTCATGGTCATTAAACAAAGAACAAAAAGCAGGAATAGAAATTCCACAACTTTTGGCTCTCATTCGCATCGCTAATTTATCTCTAAAATAACGTCCCGTAGTTTGTCCCATCCCATCAATACGGAGGTTTTCCCTTAGATACGTGGCTTTTTCTACATCATAATCGTCTAACGCAACAATGGCATCTACTTTAGTAGTTTTCATAAAATTACCAACACCTAATAACAGATGTTCTAAATTCCAATCGACATCTTGGCCTTTCATATAAAAAATCTCATCAATATGTTGGTGTGGCCATGGCTTGTCTCTGAGTTTTTCGCTTGTCACTAAATAGACTTTGTTGCCTAATTTTTTTAAATTAATTAAAAAATCGGCACCTTTGAAATAATTTGAAATACAAAGAAAGGTTTTAGCGTTTTCCATAGGTTATAAATTTTCTATGAATTTAGTTAATAAATGAACACCATACGCTGTTGCATGCTTACTTTTAGCAAATTCATCCTCACCAAATGCCACTCCAGCTACATCAAGATGCGCCCAAGCGTTGTGTTCTTGGGTGAAATATTCTAAAAATTTGGCGGCACTTATGGCTCCGGCAACTGGTTTTCCGCTATAATTTTTCACATCGGCAATATCACTTTCTATGTCTGATTTATAAACATCCCAAAGCGGTAAAGGCCACAAACGCTCTCCTATTGCATCTCCGTTTTCTTGCAATTTCTTAGCCATTTCTGCATTGTTGGTAAACAAAGCACCACATTCATACCCAAAAGTACCCACGCTGCTTCCAGTAAGTGTGGCGATATCCACAATATATTCCGGTTTGAAATTTTTAATCAAATACGATAATCCATCGGCTAAAATGAGTCTGCCTTCTGCATCAGTATCAATTATTTCTATTGAATGTCCACTGTAACTGTGAATTACATCACTAGGTAAAAAGGACTTGCTGTCAACCGAGTTTTCGGCACAAGGAACAATAGCAGTTACTTTGACTGGCAATTGTAAATCGGCTATAAGTTGCATCGCCCCAAATACTGCCGCACCACCAGCCATATCACACTTCATGTGGACCATTCCTGCCGTTTTTATATTTAATCCACCAGTATCAAAGGTGATTCCTTTCCCCACCAATCCAACATGTTTTAGGTGTTTTACTTCAACAACAGGAGTATACTTCATAATGATAAATTGAGGTTCATTCTCGCTTCCTTTTCCTACGGCTAAAAAAGCGCCAAGACCTGCAATTTTAGAAGCTTCATAACCGAGAACTTCTACGTCAAACCCATATTTCTGCCCAGTCTCTTTAGCCCAATTCGACAAGTATTTTGGATTAATTGTATTCGGAGGCAAATCGACTAAATCATAGGTTGCTAGTTGCGCTTTGGCAATTTTAATTCCTTTTTTGGCTGTAGCCAAATGCTCTTTTTCAGATAATAAACTCAAGCTAAAATCTGGTTCTAAAAAAGGATGTACGCTTTTCTCCGATTTAAAATGACCTAAATCATACGTTCCCAAAAACAATCCTGAAATCATAGCTTCAACCTGATACTCAATAAATTGTTCGGGTATAACTAAAGCTACACTCAAACTTAAATTTTCTTTTTGTTTCGATGAAATACGGCGAAAAATAGTTTTTAACGATTTATAATCTATCGTTTTTCCCAAGCCAATAAAAACATACGTATTATCATTTTTTTCGGCCAAATAGTGTGTGTCTTTTTTACCAAAAAAAACTTTGGAAGCAATTTCCAATCCATTAAATGTAATGGGAACAATACTTTTTGAATAGGTTTCAAAAACCGGAATTAAAATTGTACCTGAAAAATCATCTGAATTTGTTATTGTACTTGTTCTCATTTATTCTTTTTTTATGGCTGTTGTTATTGGATGAAATTCAACATTAATGTCGTTTTTTTATCTATACTCTGTAATAGACGCGATAAATCGCATCTCTACACTTCTTTTTCATTAAAAAACAACCATTCAATTGCTTTTGGAAACTCGTCACTCCAGTAGGTTTCGCTATGTTTTCCCTGCTTGTTAATACTTAAATTAATATTCGATTTTTCTTTTACAAATTCACTTGAAATCAAACTATCTTTAAAACTTTTGATATGTTCAATCATCGTTATACTTTCATCGCCACCGGCATATAAATAGATTTTTGTATCTGCTGAATTAGCTTTTTCAGTATTGATTTTTAATTCAGGAACGACCCAAAGCGAGGGCGAAAAAATCATTAATTTCCCATACACTTCAGGATTTCTTAATCCACTAAAAATACTAACTAATCCACCCATTGAGCTTCCTCCAATTCCGGTGAATTCCCGTTCTTTTTTGGTTCTAAAATTGCGATCTACGTAGGGTTTTAATGTATCAGTCACAAAGCGAATGTATTTCTTGCCTTGTCCCTTTCCTAGAACAGTTTTCCCTACATTGTATTCTTTGATGCGATCTTCTTCGGCGTGTTCAATAGCAATAATTATAATTTTTCCGATTTTATATTCTGACATAACTGCCAGTTTTTTATCAATTTCCCAATTGCCAAATTCAGCTGATTCATTGAATAAATTTTGAGCATCCTGCAAATACATAACCGGATAACTTTCACTCGATTTGTCATAATCATGGGGTAATAACGCCCATATTTTCCTGGTTTTATTGAGTTGGGGAATTTCAAATTCATCCGAAATCAATTGCACTTGAGGTAAAAAAGATTGTTTAAAAGGCAACCAGTTTTTTCTCCATCTCTCAACGTGTTCTTTTTGAATGCCAGTATGTGCTAATGTAGAGCGATTTTCGGTACGATTCCCATGACTGTTAATCTCAACATCGCTCCAATCTCCTTTCGTAAATTTATACAAAAGCATCTCTGGATAATCAAAATCATGTGGGAATTTGTAATGATACGAACGGTTCCCTATCTTCTCCATCAGAAATTCGTTGTCCTGTGTGCGCCAATTATTAAAATTCCCTGAAATATAAACCGGCCGAGCGTCATCTTCATCAGTAGTTAGAATTATGTGTAGTCCAGTATTTAGTATAAAATTGTTTGCATCAGGATTAAAGGTGGTATTGTCTGAATTCATTACTTGTATGTGCTGCTTTAATTTTAAAATAAAAGTAAATATAGTGGATTGCTATTGGAAATAAAAGAAAAAAGAAAACCCAATAGCAAATGAATTTTCTATTGGGTTTTATGTATAAAAAGTAAGTATGCTAATTTTTCTTCTGACGGCTTTTTAAAACTGTTACCACATCATCTAACTTAAACCCTTTGGCTTGCAATAAGATAAGATAATGAAAAAGTAAATCAGCACTTTCACTCAAAAACAAATCATCATTGTCATCTTTGGCTTCAATAACCACTTCAATCGCTTCCTCACCTACTTTTTGGGCAATTTTGTTCATCCCTAATTTGAATAAAGAAGCAACGTAACTTTTTTCTGAATCTGCATTTTCTCTTCGAAGTTGGATTGTATCTTCTAAATCCGAAATAAAGCCATAATCTGCTTTGTTTTCGTCAGCCCAGCATGTATCTGTACCTTTATGACATGTTGGCCCTTCTGGTTTTACCTGAATCAATAGCGTATCATTATCACAGTCGTTTTTGATGTCAATCAGATTTAGAAAATTGCCACTTTCCTCGCCTTTTGTCCAAAGCCTTTGCTTACTTCGACTGTAAAAGGTTACTTTTTTAGTGTCTATCGTTTTTTGATACGCTTCGGCATTCATATAACCCAACATCAAAACCGTTTTGGTTTCACTGTCTTGAATGATTGCTGGAATTAATCCGTCTGTGTTTTTTGAGAAATCTATGTTCATGTTTTTAATTTAAAGATTGAAAAATTAAAGATTGAAAGATTATCTAATCCGATTTTCTTTTCTCTTTATTCTATTATCTGTTTCTATATCCTAACTTCGATATTATTATTTTTAAGGGCTGTTTTTAATGTTTTGATTTCAATTTCTTTA
This sequence comes from Flavobacterium sp. LB2P53, assembly GCF_003970305.1. Lineage (NCBI taxonomy): Bacteria > Pseudomonadati > Bacteroidota > Flavobacteriia > Flavobacteriales > Flavobacteriaceae > Flavobacterium > Flavobacterium sp. LB2P53. The sequence continues at coordinate 110,523 of NZ_RYDG01000003.1, read as the reverse complement.
AAATGAAATACACTTGCGGCCAATGCTGCGTCTGCTTTTCCTCCCAGAAAAGTGTCCACAAAATGCTGTATGTTTCCCGCACCACCAGAAGCAATTATAGGGATATTAACTAATTCCGAAAGTGTTGCCAAAGCTTCGTTTGCAAAACCGTTTTTAGTTCCGTCATTGTCCATTGACGTGAATAAGATTTCACCTGCACCACGTTCTTCCACTTCTTTGGCCCAATCAAACAAATTCAATTCGGTAGGCACTTTTCCTCCTACTAAATGAACAATCCATTGCCCGTCAATTTGTTTGGCATCAATTGCAACCACTACACATTGACTGCCAAATTTTTGTGCCAAATCATTAATCAACTGCGGGTTTTTGACCGCTGAAGAATTAATAGAAACTTTATCCGCCCCGTTTTGCAACAAAATTTCAACATCTTCAACGGAGGAAATTCCACCACCAACAGTAAATGGAATATTAATCGTGGAAGCGACTTTACGAACCAAATCAACTAAGGTTTTTCTTCTTTCTTCCGTGGCAGAAATATCTAGAAAGACCAATTCATCCGCACCTTCATCTGAATATATTTTAGCTAATTCCACTGGATCTCCTGCGTCACGCAAGTCCACAAAATTAATACCTTTTACGGTTCTTCCGTTTTTAATGTCGAGACAGGGAATAATTCTTTTTGTAAGCATTATTGTTTTTATTACACAGAGATTCACGAAGTTTCACTAAGATTCACAAAATTCTTGGTGAATCTTAGTGTCATCTTTGTGTGTCTTTGTGAAACAATCTATTTTATTATATATTTTTCTAATTGTTTCAAGGAAATTCGTCCTTCATAAATTGCCTTACCAATTATTGTTCCTTCACAGCCTAATTCGGCTAGTTTTGGTAATTCGTCAAAAGTAGAAATTCCTCCCGAAGCAATTAATTTTATGCCATTGGATTCCGCCAACTTCTCGCCTCTCGACTGCGCTCGAGATGACGCGCTCGAAGTGACAGTGCATTGATTAATAATTTTTTTATATAAATCAAAGGATGGTCCTTCAAGCATACCGTCTTTGGCAATATCGGTACAAATTACATACTGAATTCCCTTATTTTGATACTCTTGTATAAAGGGAATCAATTCTTCATTAGAATCTTCTAACCAACCCGAAACGGCTACTTTTTCATTGTTGGCATCTGCTCCCAAAATAATTTTATCAGCACCGTATTCTGCAATCCATTTTTCGAATAGTTCTCTATTTTTAACGGCTATACTTCCGCCGGTAATTTGATTGGCACCACTTTCAAAAGCAATTTTCAAATCAGAATCGGATTTTAATCCACCACCAAAATCAATTTTCAATTTGGTTTTAGAAGCTATTTGCTCTAATATTTTATAATTCACAATTTGGCTTGACTTTGCTCCGTCTAAATCAACCAGGTGCAGGTATTCTATACCGTGAGCTTCAAATGATTTGGCCACTTCAAGCGGATTTTCATTGTATATAATTTTAGTATTGTAATCGCCTTTTGACAAGCGAACACATTTTCCATCAATGATGTCTATTGCGGGTATTATTCTCATTTATTTTTAATTTAAAGATTTAAAAATTGAATTATTTAAAGATTGGGAATGTTAATTAAAGAACTATTTGATTCTCTAATTTTTCAATCTTTGAATTTTTCAATCCTTTAATTTTAAGAAATTACCCAAAATTTGTTCTCCAACATCACCACTTTTTTCGGGATGAAATTGAGTTCCATAAAAATTTTCATTTTCCAATGCTGAGGAATATTCTAGCTCGTAATTAGTTGTAGCAATGGTTTCTGTACAAATAGGAGCATAAAAACTATGGACCAAGTACATGTATTCGTTCTCTGCAATTCCTTTGAATAAATCTGATTTCAAGTTGTAAATTTGGTTCCACCCCATTTGTGGTACTTTTACTTTTGGCGTGAATTTAATCACATCAATATCAAAAATTCCCAAACCTTTGGTATTCCCTTCCTCCGATTTGTTGCACATCAGTTGCATTCCCAAACATATTCCCAAAACAGGTTGTTTCAAGGTTGGAATCAAAGTGTCTAAACCACTTTCTAAAAGCATTTTCATTGCTGAACTTGCTTCTCCAACGCCTGGAAAAATAACTTTGTCTGCTGCTTTAATTTCGTCCGGATTATTGCTCAAAACAGCTTTGAATCCCAATCTTTCGATGGCAAACATAATACTTTGAATATTGCCTGCACCGTAATTTATGATTACTATTTTCATTTATATTGGTCTTAATGTTGTAAAGTCAAAAGTCATAAAGTCAATGCCGGAGCACTTTAAGACTTTTGTCTTTCGACTAAATTAAAGCATCCCCTTCGTACTTGGCAAAATCATCTTTTCCGTATCGCGCTTTACGGCTACTTTTATTGCTTTGGCAAAAGCTTTAAAAATAGCTTCAATCTTGTGATGTTCGTTCGTTCCTTCTGCCTTTATATTGATGTTGGCTTTCGCTCCATCGGAGAAAGATTTGAAGAAATGATAAAACATCTCTGTTGGCATTTTCCCCACCATCTCCCGTTTGAATTCGGCTTCCCAAACCAGCCAATTTCTGCCTCCAAAATCAATAGCTACTTGCGCTAAACAGTCGTCCATTGGCAAACAAAAACCGTAACGTTCTATTCCTAATTTATTTCCTAATGCTTTCGCAAAAACTTCTCCAAGTGCAATTGCTGTATCTTCAATTGTGTGGTGTTCGTCTACTTCCAAATCACCTTTTACAAGAATTTCTAGATCCATTTGTCCGTGACGCGCAATTTGGTCGAGCATGTGATCAAAAAAAGCAATTCCAGTTTCAATTTGACTTTTTCCAGTTCCATCAAGGTTTACGTTGATGTAAATATCCGTTTCATTTGTTTTTCTTTTTATTGAAGCGGAGCGTTCTTCTAATTTCAAAAACTCATAAATTACTTTCCAATCGGTAGTTTGCAAAGCAATAACGGAATCTAATTCCTCTCTTTTTGAAGCAATTTCGTCGCCTCCTAAAGCCTCGTCTGTATTAATAAAAATTGCTTTTGAACCCAAGTTTTTAGCTAATTCTACATCGGTAATTCGATCCCCAATTACAAATGAATTTGTTAAATCATACTCCGGATTATCAATGTATTTTGTCAACAAACCTAATGCAGGTTTGCGCGTTGGAGCATTTTCGTGCGGAAATGTTTTATCAATTAATACCTCTTTGAAAATAACGCCTTCATTTTCAAACGCTTTCATAATTAAATTATGCACGGGCCAAAAGTTAGCTTCCGGATGCGAATCAGTTCCCAAACCGTCTTGATTGGTCACCATAACGAGTTCAAAATCTAATTCTGCAGCAATTTTTCCCAAATATTGAAAAGCGTTTGGATAAAATTTTAATTTTTCAAAACTGTCTAATTGGTAATCATTTGGTTCTAAAACCATTGTTCCATCACGATCTATAAAAAGTATTTTTTTCATTAAAAAAAGTTTAAGGTTTAAGGTTTAAAGTTGTTTTAACACCTCAATTAATTTCATGTTTTCTTGTGTTGTTCCAACAGTTAAACGCAATGTATTTTCACAAAGTGGTTGGGTGGTTCGGTTCCGAATTACAATTCCTTTTGCAATCAATTGATCGTATCTTTTATTGGCATCATCCACTTTTACCAAAATAAAATTGGCTTCTGTAGGATAAATTTTTTCGACAAAATTAACATCAAGTAACGCTTTAAGTAATTCCTCTCTTTGTGCTATAATAGATTCAATTTCAGATTTTATCTTTTCCAGCTTGTCTAATCGTTCCAAAGCTCTTTTCTGAGTCAGTTCATTCACATTATATGGTGGTTTTATTTTATTCAAAACCGAAATTACTTCCGCAGATGCATAACAAATTCCCAATCTGATTCCTGCCAAACCGTACGCTTTTGATAGTGTTTGAGTAATTACCAAATTTGGATATTCGTCTAATTCATTAATCCAACTTTCTTTTTTTGAAAAGTCAATATACGCTTCATCAATTACTACCAACCCCTTAAAATTTTGAAGAATATACGCCACACTTTCATCCGAAAAAGAATTTCCGGTTGGATTATTTGGTGAACATAAAAAGATGATTTTAGTGGTTGCATCAACAGCTTCCATGATTTTCTCCATTTGCGGCTGAAAATCTTCTGAAAGCAACACTTCTTTGTTCTCTACTGCATTGATATTCGCCAAAACACCATACATTCCGTATGTTGGTGGCAAAGTGATTACGTTATCTGTTTTTGGTTCACAAAAAGCTCTGAATAACAAATCCAACACTTCATCACTTCCGTTACCAAGTAAGATTTGATTTGTTTTGACATTTCTTAGTTTAGCCAAAACCTCTTTTACACTAACTTGTTGTGGATCTGGATACCGATTTACACCATTTTCAAACGGATTTTCATTGGCATCAAGAAAAATCATATCTGCAGTATCAAAACCTTCAAATTCATCACGAGCTGAAGAATACGGTTTCAATTGCTTTACGTTTTCTCTAACCAAATTATTTATATCGAAATTATTTTTCATTTTCAATCGCTTTTAATCGTAATGTAACTGCATTTTTGTGCGCTTGCAATCCCTCCGCTTCTGCCATGATTTCAATAGCTTTCCCGATATTTTGTATGCCTTTTTGGGATATTTTTTGAAAAGTCATTGCTTTAGTAAAACTATCCAGATTTACACCGCTATAATTCTTGGCGTAACCGTTGGTTGGCAAGGTGTGATTCGTTCCTGAAGCATAATCACCGGCACTTTCAGGTGTATAATTTCCTATGAATACAGAACCCGCATTTTGAACGCCATTACTGTAAAAATCATCAAATTCTGAACAAATGATAAAGTGTTCTGGTCCATATTCATTGATTAAATCCAAAGCAATTTTATCATTTTCGACAAAAATTAATTTAGAATTAGCAATCGCTTTTTCAGCAATCGCTTTTCTTGGCAACGCTTTTATTTGGATTTGGATTTCAGCCTCAACAGCCTCAATTAACTTTCTGGAAGTAGAAACTAAAATTACCTGACTGTCCGCTCCGTGTTCCGCTTGAGATAATAAATCTGATGCTACAAAAGCTGGAACTGCTGTATCATCAGCCACAATCAATAATTCTGATGGACCGGCCGGCATATCAATTGCTACGCCAAACTGAGTTGCGAGTTGCTTGGCTACCGTTACATATTGATTTCCTGGTCCAAAAATTTTATACACTTTAGGGATCGTTTCCGTACCAAAAGTCATTCCGGCAATTGCTTGAATACCTCCTACTTTTAATATTTTAGTCACACCACATAAATTTGCAGCATACAATATTGCGGGATTTATAGCTCCATTTTTATCGGGAGGGGAACACAAAACAATTTCGTTACAGCCTGCAATTTCTGCAGGAACAGCAAGCATTAAGACTGTGGAAAATAAAGGTGCAGTTCCTCCTGGAACATACAATCCAATTTTTTGAATGGGTCTTTTTTCCTGCCAACAATTTACTCCTTCAATAGTTTCTACAGTTACTCTTTCTGTTTTTTGAGCAGTATGGAATTTTTTAATGTTTGACTTCGCAAGTGAAATTGCTTCTTTTAAGTCGGCAGAAATGGAAGCAATAGCCTCGTCAATTTCTGCTTTAGAAACTGCTAAATTTTCGATAATTGCACCATCAAAAAGCGAAGTGTATTTTGCAACAGCAAGATCACCTTTCTTTTGTACTTCCTTAAAAATTTCTTTTACTGTTGCTTCTATATCATCAACCGTTTTTGTAGGTCTTTCTAAAATGGAAGCCCAGCTTTCGGGTTTTGGATTGAATATTTTATTCATTTTTAATTTTATTCAAAGATTAAATGATTTAAAAATTGAAAGATTTTACTTTTAAATCATATCATTCATAATTCTACAAAACCATTTTCTCAATTGGACAAACTAAAATTCCTTCAGCTCCAGCTTCTTTCAATTGATCAATCACATCCCAGAAAGTGTCTTTGTCGATTACCGAGTGTACGCTGCTCCATCCTTCTTGTGCCAAAGGCAAAACGGTTAAACTTCGTAATACCGGAAGAATTTTTCCAACAGCATCAATTTTGTCATTTGGCACATTCATCAAGATATACTTCGATTTTCTTGCTCTTAAAACAGATTCAATTCTGAATTTTAAAGTGTCTATTATTTTTTGAGATTCAGGACTTACTTTTGGAGAAACAGCCAACACCGCTTCACTTTTAAAAATAACTTCAACCTCTTTTAGATTATTTTTAAATAATGTACTTCCACTGGAAACAATATCAACAATAGCATCAGCTAAACCAATGTTTGGAGCTATTTCAACCGAACCTGAAATCTGGTGAATATCGACATTTACACCTTTAGAACTAAAAAAATCAAGTACTGTTTTAGGGTAGGAAGTGGCAATACGCATACCGTCTAAATCCTGAACGGATTTGTAATCAAATGCTTTTGGTACAGCAACAGATACTTTACATTTTGAAAAACCTAATTTTTGAATTACTTCAATATCTCCGCCTTTTTCAACTAATAAATTATCGCCCACAATAGCAATATCCACAACTCCATCAATCAGATATTGAGGAATATCCGAATTTCTTAAATACAAAACTTCTAAAGGAAAATTGGATGCTTCTGCTTTTAATTGGTCGATTCCGTTATCAATTGAAATGCCTGCATCTTTTAGAATTTGAATGCTGTCTTCGTTTAAACGCCCTGATTTTTGAATTGCAATTTTTAATGTACTCATTTTGTTTTTTGTTTTTTTGTTTAAAATATTTTGATTGAGTACAAATATGGGGTAATAAAAAACCCGTTTGATGTACTCAAACGGGTTTTTAGAATATGATGATTTACACACATACCATTAACACATCGCTTGAGAGCAATAATGAAAATGATGATGATGCAATTGATTTGTAAACATTTTTGTCTGCTTTATTTTAATTCTTTTGCAAATATACGAGTTAAATTCTTTAGAAAGCAATTTTTATTTTAACTTAAATGCTAATTTTTGTTAAATGAATATTATTCTTTTTTTTTATTATATTCTTTTTTCACAGCTGTATTCTCATTCACGGGTGCAGAAACACCGCTGTCTTCACTAATTTCTGTATGACGAATTTCATCCCCAGAATTCCCTACTTTTATTGACAAAAATTGACACTATCACAAACAAAATATACGCCGTATTTTTTAACGAATCTTTCTTTAAAAACATTCCAGCTATCAAAATTCCAATTCCGAAAAAGGTTCCGATAATTAGAATTTTGTTTTCAACCATTTACAAATGAGTGTAATATGTATTTTGGTCTTGATTCCGTTTTCGGTCTCTGAATAAAAATAGTGCAGTTGAAAAGAATTAATATATGCATCTTTATTATTTTTTGTAAATTTAGGGTTTATTGCATTACAAATTTGAAAGCAATGGTAGCAATATTAGCCGTCAAATTATCACTTCGTTTGTAATGATTGAATCTAAAATCAATATTTTTTAAGCCAAATTTCCAAATTTTTCCTGCAGTAAAAATATCTGTATAATTAACGCCAAAACCGTATTGATTGGCATCAAATGTGGCTAAATCAGCATCCGAAGTATAAAATTTTTCTGTTGACAAATGCGTTTCATAAGGCGCATAATATTTAGAAGCCACTTGTGTATAATAGCGGTACATGGGAAAAACAGTAAACTTATCGGACAATTTCACAGGAAGTTCAATACTGGCGGTATGCGATTGTAAATCCCAGTTATCTGAATAAAAACGATAATAAGTTCGTAATATAAATCGGTCATTGATGTAATAATTCAAACGCGCTCCAACGGGAAGTTTAAAACGTGAATCCGGTAATCTTTCGATATCATCTGCTAATTTGTAAACTCCGGTGTTGCTTGGACTTTCGTAATTGCTTATGTATTGCGCTTGTCCAATGTAAAAATTGGCTTTGTCTGCAAAATAAATTCGGTGGTAAGGAGAAGACAATAATCCTTGTTGTTGCAATACATCAAAGAAAACGGAAACTTGTAATTTCTTAGTCAAAACCTGAGAAAACCCTACAGAAGCTGAAAATGAATTTCTGTTAACAGTAGTAACCTGTTTAAATGCAGACGGCAAGTAATCTGTTGAGGATACACCGTTCTGATCCAAAACTGATACACCAAAAAAATAGCCTTGATTTAAAAAATTTAAACCATACAATGAATATTCGTGCAGCTCCGTTGGATATATAGGTCTCCATTGATCTATATATGCATTTACTTTCAAACTCAATTCTGTATTTTTTTCATTAAAAAGACCAGTGATTCCGCCACCAAAACCAACTGAAGTGTAATCATATTCATTTGAAAAAGAAACATCTGTATTCCAAATAAAATTCCTGGAATCGCTACTATGACTGTAATTAGCAACAACGGATACTAACTCATCACTTCTTGAAGCACCAGATGAAGCTTGCCAAGGCGTTCCACTGGGTCCCGTAGCCGCCGCTTTACTGCCTGCTGTTGGATCATTAGCGCCTCTGCTGCCAGAAGCACCCGTAGAATTAAATGGATTTATATTACTGGACGAAGCTGATGAATAAGCTGATATTCCTAAATCAATAGTCAAGACATCATCCTCATTCAACGGCATTGCCACCACAATATTAGAAGCGACATCTGTAAGTTTCTCTGAACCAATACCCCCAGAAACAGCTGATCTTGATCCATCTTGCTCGTAATAACTCGCTAGAAAGTCCACTTCTGTACTTTCTAACACTCTTTTTTTAAAAACGGGTTCTTTACTATTTTCTTGAGAAAAAGCAGTTACAGTGATTAAGATAAAAAGAGATAAAATTTTTATTTTCATTTTCTAATGGATTGGAATTTACAATCTGAATTGATGCTTTAAATTAATTGCAACCACAGCCGCCACCTGATTTTCCACCATTGGCTCCGCCAGCAGCTTCACGATATACTTGAAAAGACGTTTCATACCGTTCCGCTGTTCGGGCAGAAAGCTTCATATCAGGATCAGTTATTTTCTCTTTTTCGTATTCTTTTATGGAACTGCACGATTGCAAAATCAAAAGTGTAAAAAATACAAAGGCTATTTTATGTTTCATGAGTGCATTTTGTTATTAATTATATTTTTTGATATCAATTCCATTTGAAGAGTGAATTTTGCCTTTATCGTCAACAATAATACATTCAATCCCTTTAATTTGATTTACTAAATCCAAGCCTACTTCTACTCCAAGTACAAAAATTCCTGTGGCCAACGCATCAGCGATTTCAGTCTGCTTGGAAAAAACAGAGACACTGACCACACCATTTGCCGGATACCCCGTTCTGGGATCAATAATATGCGAATAACGAATACCGTTAAAAATCACATATTTTTCATAACTGCCGGAAGTTTCCACCGCACTGTCTTCTATTGGGAACGTGGCAAAAATTTTATTCTTGTTCAAAGGGTTTACTATTCCTACAGTCCAAGGTTTTCCGTCCGGTTGTTTCCCCCAGGCATTAATATCTCCCGAGACGTTTATAATTCCGGAAAGACAGCCTTTAGAAAACAATAAATCTTTTACTTTATCAGCAATATAGCCTTGTCCAATGCCGCCCAAACCTAATTTCATTCCTTCTAATTTTAGAAAAATAGTCTGTTCTTTCTGGTTTAGAATAATATTTTTATACCCAATTTTTGCGACTGATTTTTTTATGGCTTCATCGGTTGGCATTACTTTCATGGAACCATCAAATTTCCATATTTTGTCCATGGAAGCATACGAAATATCAAAAGCACCATTGGTAATTTGGGAGATTTTAATGGCTCTTTCGACCAATTCAAAAACTTCAGCATCCACTTTTACTGGCTGTATTCCTGCATTGCGATTGATTTCGGAGATTTGCGTTGTTGGAATCCAATCGGAGATTAAATACTCAATTCGTTTTACTTCGGCTACAGCCAAATCAATATATTCGTTGGCCTTTATAGTATCACTTGCAACAGCGGTAACCTCAAAAGGACTCCCTAACATAAACAACTTTCTCTTATGCGTAATTTGCGAAGTCGCTAATGCCGTTGTGAATATAAAACTGAGTACGAGTATTTTTTTCATTATTTCTCAAAGGAATGAATGATTTGAATGTATTCTTGCGGAGTCACATTTTTGTAACCAGTAATTCCTAATACGGTCCCTGTTTTATCCAGTAACAGCACTAAAGGGAAATTTCCAGATTTGTTGTACTGCTCAGCTAATTTTTTATTGCTAGCTGTTAAATTAGCAGCCAGTAAATTTGCTTTTTTCTTAGGAAAATCAGCTTTGTATATGACCCATTTTTGCTCTGCCTCATTTTTAAAATCTTCTGACTTCCAGATTGTATTTTCTAGTTTAATACAAGGCGCACACCAATCAGATCCTGAAAACACAAGAAGGATATTTTTGTTTTCTTTGATTGCTTTTATTTTTGCATCATTAAAATCAGATTCCCAATTTTGAGAATAACCAAATGTTCCTAAGAAAAGAAACAAAATCAGCGTGTATTTTTTCATTTTAGGGTTGTTTTTATCTCTATAAAAGTATTTGTTTTCCCTAAACAACAATTTAGCAGAGAACAAAATTAAGACAGAATTAATTTAACAATAAGAGACTTAAGTAATAACCATGGTATAATGTCGTATTTTAAAATCAGGATAAAATCATGTAAAAATCTGATTTAAAGCTGTTTTACTTAAAGTTAATTCTTTTGACTTTACGACTTTTAAACTTTCGACTTACTTATAGCTCTTTGTTTTAATTTTATTACACAAAAACAGTCAGTGCTGTTCCTGCTAATGAAGTCTTGTACTCTTTTAAATTAGACGCTGCAGGCCCAATTGTAACTACTCCCTTACTGGTAAATTGAGAATTATGTCTTGGACAAACAAATTTGTTACCTGCTTCATCATAATTAACAATAACTCCCTCATGAGGGCATGCAGCAGAGACTGCTAGAAAATCACCTGCGTTGGTTCTAGCGATAATTATTCCTTGGGTTACTAAAAAACCTCCGTTTTTAGCTAAAGTCCCCATGCTTACATCAACTGTGAAATTTGAACTTGCTGAAGGTGTCGGGGTGGTGGTACCTGATGAATCTGAATTTGTATCATCAGAGCTACAACTCACGGCCATGCCAGCAATACAAGCAGGTAGTAAAACTGTTGCTGCTCCAAATCCTACTCTGGAAAAAAATTCTTTTCTAGTCATAATTATTGATATTAGTTTCTAATAATAATAGTTACGTAAAAAACTCAAGTTTAGTTTTTTATTGAAAAATATTATTTTAAGTACTTAGTTTTTAGTCCTTTTTTAATAAACTACCTCGGAGCAAAGTCCCAGAGGTAATAACTAAATAACTGCCACAGATTCACAGATTTTTAAAAATCTTTTTAATCCTTACAATCTGTGGCAAAAACTCTTTTTAATAATTGCGACAATATATCTTTCTTGCTACTTATAATCATTTAAAAAAAACTCTTTTATGATGATTTTTTTTAAGTTATTGTTGCCCAGATTTTGAGTTGGACTCAGCTAGTGCATTTTCAGGATTTACAAAATTGTTCTCAATCCACAAGTTTACCTGGTAATATACCAAAAACTAATTTTTTGCCTGATTGTAAAACCCAGTTTTTGATAGAGTGTTATGGCTGTGCTATTGTCTTCAATTACATGTAAATAAGGTATTTTATTTTGGTTAAAAATTTCATTTACTGTATGGGCAACTAATTGTTTGGCGTATCCTTTTTCGGTATGATTGGGATGTGTTACTACTGCGCTGACTTCGATAAAATCATTCATTTGCATGCGCTCACCACTCACGGCAACAAGTTTATTGTTTTTGAAAATACCATAATAATTGCCTAATAAAGCGGTTTTCTTTTTAAAATACCCTGGCTGCACCAAATTTACCAACGCATATAAAGCATCAATATGTTCGTCAGTCAGTTGTATGATTCGATCATTAACTAGAATGTCGATTGGATTGTAAACAATCATTTGAAGGCAAACCAATTCTTTATTAATCGTCAATAGATTTGAAAGTTCTGGTTTTTCTCCAACAATAAAGAAATTATCAACCATCGCAGCGTATTTATCGATAGACTTAGCAATAGCATCGCCTTTTTCAAAACCACCAAACGGGCAATAATCCGGAGGATAGAATTTTATATTGCCAGAATTCATAGCAAAATTTTGATGCGTTTCTAATAACGAAAACCAAACTGGATTATCTAATTTTTTATCGTTTTGTGTTTTCATAATAATTTAGTTTTTGAAAGTTGATCATCAATTTTACGTACTTTTTCATCCGTTAAAATTAACGTCATTTATGTTTCACTCTTTTTGCGGGTAATGTTAGTTCCTTCAATATAAAAATTAAAATTCATTATTAGTGCTCTAAGAACCGTACTGAATCTAGTTTTGAGCCTAATTTCAAGCTGAATCAATATCTTAAGATAAGAAAAGAGTATATTTGTCCTTGATCTTTAATGTTTAAAATTACTGACACTACCTTTTATAATTAAAATCCCTTGATTATTAAGCTATTATTGAAAAGCTACTAATGAAAATTGTACTAAAGAAGTGTTTTAAATTTAATAAATTAGGTTTACAAGCATCATTTAAAATGACTCTATAATAAACTTGATGCATTAAAGTCGTTTATTAGAGCGCACTCAGCACTTATATAAAAAATATCCTATGTACTTAGAGAGGTTTGAGATTAAAAAAAACATTCAAAAAACGGATGATAAAAATTTGTCCTTCCGGGTTTTTGACCTTGGGACAGCAAGTGCTGAAGATTATTTGAAACCACATAAAAAAGATCATTTTTGTATCATACTTGTGGAATCAGGAAGTATTAAAGTACATATCGAAGACAAAATTCATTTATTAAATTCAGGAAAAATTTCTATTCTGTTTCCGGATCAAATCCACTTTTTGTCAAATTTGTCAACTGATTTATCTGGCAAAATTATATTATTTGAAGAAGTATTGTTCTGTTCAGATATATTGAAAAATGAGCTCAGTGCCTATAATGTAAACTTATCGGCCCACCTTAATTGTACCGCACTTTCTAGCCTAGAATTTGAACAAGTCCTACCTATTATAAAGAACATACAGGATATTTATAATGCCCCTAGCCTAGTTAAAAAAGAGCAGGCCCGTTTTTATATCAAAATCTTCCTTTTGGGACTCATTGAATCAATCCATGGCCAACATCCTGTTTTACATCAGGACACTCAAGGTCCTGACCAGAATACCTATATAGCCTTTAAAAAACTTTTGAACCATCAATATAAAATTGAGCGCACTGTACAATACTATGCCTTAAAACTGGCTATCAGCACTAAAAAGTTAAATGCACTAAATAAAAAATATTCTGGCGAAACCGCAATAAATGCAATCCACAACCGGATCCTTACCGAAATTAAAAGACAATTACTGTTTACGGATCGCTCTCACAAAGAAATCGCATTTGACCTTGGGTTTAGCTCTCCATCAGCTCTTAATAAATTTGTAAGAGCTAAGCTAAAGGAAACGCCAACGGACCTTCAGAATGGCCTGGCGCAAATTTATACCGCATAGTCTTGTATATATAACATCCCTCCTTTCCTTCTGATCTATCTTTGCATCAGTAATTAATACTATTCAAAATAGAGATTAATTACTGTTGCAAAAAATCGATTACAGCTTTATTATTCTATTTAATTCTGAATAGAAAAAATTAAAATTATAAAGGCATCCTGTAATTTCAATCACGCAATACCTCACACACTCGAAAAAAAATCGATCAAAATTACCCAATTTCATTGGTGTACTAATTTGAATGATAGTAGGAGCGTATCGCTTATTTAAAAATAAAACAAAATGAATAGTAACACTTTGACAAACAAAAATCTGCATGTTATTTTGGAGGAAAACCTAAAATTAGCAAATGAGATTAATCCTCAAGAGATAAAGGTTTTGGTTAACGAAATTAAAGTAGCCAAACGAATTTTTGTAATGGCAGCAGGGAGAAGCGGACTTGCATTAAAAATGGCAGCCATGAGATTTATGCATTTAGGCTATACGGTATTCATAGTAGGAGAAACGAATACACCCGCCATTCTTGAAGGTGATTTGTTACTGCTAGCATCAGGATCCGGCACTACTTCTTCAGTACTCTCATCAGCGGTGAAAGCGAAGGCTCAAAAAGCAACAGTTATTGCGCTGACTGCCGATGCAGAAAGTAAATTAGCAGAAGTGGCAGACCATATCATATTCATAAAAGCGGCAACAAAAACTGACTTTGGGGCTTCGGTCTCCGAGCAGTATGCAGGCAGCCTTTTTGAACAGTTTATATTATTTATCCTGGAGAGCGTTTTTATGTCGCTTTGGCAAGAATCAAAGTTGACCAAAGAAGACCTATGGCCCAAACACGCCAACCTGGAATAACGATTTTTTTAATATTATTAATTTTTTTAAACATTTTAGACATGACAAAATTACAAGTCGCAATTGATTTACTTACTACAGAAGCAGCATTAGAACTAGCACACAAAGTAGCACCTTACGTAGATATTATAGAATTAGGTACTCCGCTTATTAAATCGGAAGGACTTAGTGTGGTAACAGCAATGAAAACTGCTTTCCCTGACAAATTAATTTTTGCAGACATGAAAATTGCAGATACCGGTTTTCTAGAAGCTGAGATTGCATTTAAAGCTGGAGCAGATCTAGTAACCGTTATGGGTGCTGTAGATGATGCAACTGTAAAAGGCGCGGTAGAAGCTGCAGCAAAATATGGTAAAAAAGTAGTAGTTGATACTATTGGAGTTAAAGATAGAGTACAAAGAGCAAAAGAAGTAACTGCTTTTGGAGTTGCTTTTGTTGAACTACACGCTGGTCTTGACGAACAAACATTAGCAGGATATTCTGTACAAACACTTATCAGTGAAGGTAGACTAGCAAAAGTTCCTTTCTCTGTAGCAGGTGGTGTGAATATTAGTACAATAAAAGATGTTGTAGCTGCTGGTGCAGATGTAGCTGTTGCTGGTGGTGCCATTTATGGTGCTGAAGATCCGGCTGCTGCTGCAAAAGCATTAAAAGAAGCTATAAATAGTGTTACTGTAGCCTAATAATTGACTAATTTTGGCTGGACTTTATAAATAAAGTCCAGCCTTTTTTTTTCTAATAATAAATTTACATACTAATTATGAATACATTCGATTTTGGCATAGTGGGCCTAGGAGTAATGGGTCGTAATCTACTCTTAAATATGGCCGACCAAGGTCATGCTGTAGCTGGCTTAGACTTAGATGATGATAAAGTTCTTTCTCTCACAGAAGAAGCGAATTCCCAACACCGAATCAAAGCCACAACAGCCGTCGAAGATTTTGTTGCACTTATCAGACAGCCAAGAGCTATCCTGATATTAGTACCAGCAGGAAAACCTGTTGATGCTGTCATTCAAAACCTACTGCCCCACCTGGATAAAGGAGATATTCTTATCGACGGCGGAAATACATATTTTACTGATACTGACCGTAGATATACAGAATTATCGGCCAAGGGAATCCACTTCTTTGGAATGGGAATCTCAGGAGGCGAAAAAGGAGCCCGTTTTGGCCCTAGCCTTATGCCCGGAGGTAATAAAGAAGCCTATGAAAGGCTACGTCCTATTTTTGAATCCATTGCTGCTAAAGTAAATGGAGAACCTTGCGTAGAATACTTAGGCAACGGATCTGCAGGAAACTACGTGAAAATGGCGCATAACGGAATTGAATATGGGATTATGCAGCTTATTTCAGAGGCATACGATCTTATGAAACGCGGATACGAACTAGACGACACTACAATTCAAAAAGTATTTGAAGAATGGAATAACACCGAACTCGAATCCTACCTGATTGAAATAACAGGACACATCCTGAAGAAAAAAGATACCGACGGCCAGATATTAATAAATCTAATCTCCGACTGGGCAAAATCCAAAGGAACAGGAAAATGGACTTCTCAAAATGCCATGGACTTAGAAGTTCCCCTTTCAACCGTAGATGCTGCCGTTGCAATGAGGGAAATGTCTAAAAATAAACCGGAAAGAATTGAGGCTTCCTCAAAATTAATTTGGAATGCAGAACAAACCAATACTGACTTGCCTGCAGCCATAGAAACACTTAAAGGGGCTTTATATTTTTCCATATTAATTACTTATGCCCAAGGATTAGCCTTGCTAACAAAAGCTTCAAAAGAATATAATTACGAATTGAACTTGGAGACAATCGCTAAAATTTGGCGTGGTGGATGTATTATTCGTTCGGTAGTATTGGAAGATTTCCGAAAGGCTTACGCCAAAAATAGTGAACTGAAAAACATACTGCTCGATGATAGCATAGCAAAGACCTTAAATGAGAATCAATCCAGCATAAGGAATACCGTTCAATTTGCCGTTCAAAAAGGGATACCTATTGCCGGTCTAATGAACTCCTTAGCGTATTTTGATGCTTATCGATCAGAAAACCTTCCTACTAATCTGATACAGGCATTACGCGACTACTTCGGGGCTCATACTTATGAGCGTACTGATACTAACGGTATATTTCACACCGAGTGGAATGACTAAATTTTAAATGGAACATAATGGATAATCTCAATACTATAAACCCAACCATCATTCTTGTTTTTGGGGCTACCGGTGACTTAGCTAAAAGAAAGCTTTTCCCCGCTTTTTATAATCTTTATCTTGATGGTCGTATGCCGGAAAAGTTTGAGATCATTGCCTTAGGAAGGGCCGAAAACAGTGATGCGCATTACCGAAACCATGTCAGTGAAAACCTAAATGAGTTTTCGAGAAATAAAATAGCCTCCGAAAAAGAGTTCGAACAATTTGCTTCTCATATTTCTTATTTGCAAAATGATATCGACAAAGAAGAATCATACGTGTTGATGAAACAAAAGTTAGACGCCATAGATGCGTCTTTTGGGGTACGTGCCAACCGACTTTTTTACCTCTCAATAGCACCTTCTTTCATTGAAACCATATCTAATAATATTAAGAAATTAGATCTTGCCGCGAATCCGGAACAGGATCGTATTATTATTGAAAAACCGTTTGGTTATGATAAAAGTTCTGCCGAGCTCTTAAATAAGCTATTGGCAAAAACCTTTGAAGAGGAACAAATCTACCGCATAGACCACTATTTAGGCAAGGAAACTGTACAGAACATCCTAGCTTTCCGCTTTGGAAATTCAATGTTTGAGCCGCTCTGGAACCGTAACTTTATTGATTCGGTACAGATTACGGTTGCCGAAGAAGTGGGTGTTGAAGACCGTGGTGGTTTTTATGAAGGTGCCGGAGCATTAAGGGATATGATACAAAATCACCTGATGCAAATTTTAACGATGGTTGCCATGGAAGCCCCCACTTCGTTACAAGCTGATGAGGTCAGAAACCGTAAAGCTGACGTTTTAAAAGCAATACGCCGTATAACTCCTGATGAAGTAGAACACTACACAGTGAGAGGCCAGTACGAAAAAGCTTCGATAAAAGGAAAACCGATAGCTGGATACCTGCAAGAAAAAGGGGTGAAGGATAATTCCATCACAGAAACATTTGTAGCAATGAAATTTTATTTGGATAACTGGCGTTGGCAAGGTGTTCCTTTTTACGTTCGAACAGGTAAAAGAATGAAGGAAAAACAATCCTCTATCGTTATACAATTCAAACCGGTACCCCATTCTACTTTTTCTTTTGGAAAAGAAGGAATGATGCCAAACCGATTAATCATAAACATTCAGCCCGCAATGGATATTAGACTGCAGTTTATGACTAAAAAACAAGGCTTGTCTCTTTCGTTAAAACCAGCTGAAATGGTTTTTGACTATTTTTCATGCTCTACCCAAGCAACTGAAGCCTATGAAACCCTTCTATTAGATGCTTTACAGGGAGATCCAACTTTATTCATGCGCTCCGATCAAGTCGAAGAAGCCTGGGATGTGGTAACATCCATTCAGGATGCTTGGGAAAACGATAAATTTTCAAGTCTACACAAATACGAAGCTGGAAGCTGGGGTCCTGAAGCGGCAAATGAATTACTTGCTCGTCAGGGGCATTCTTGGGCATCAAATACACTAGATGCCGAAGAAGAAAAGCTACGAAAGAAAGCAGAGAAAGCGGACAAGGCAGAAAAAGATAAGAAAGCAGTACAAACAAAACAAGTAGAAGTAGCAGCTGATGGTAAGAATTTTTAATACTAAGGAAGACATAACAAGCCAGGCTGCCAATATATTTGTAGCTGCTGCAGAAAAAGCAATACAGAAACGCGGTCGCTTTGTGGTAGCGCTTACCGGCGGTTCCTCACCTGTAGCTATCTATGCCCTTTTGGCAACAGCTTCCTACAAGACAAAAATAGATTGGGAAAAGATTTTTATTTTTTGGGGTGACGAACGCTGGGTACCGCTTGATGATGTACTTAGCAATGCAAAAATGGCTAACGATACGCTACTAAGTCTTGTAAATATACCAAAAAACAATATATTTTCAATGTATAGAGAAGGTGTTACTCCTGAGGATTATGCGTTGGAATATGAAAAATCTATTAAAAATATAACAGGCGAGGACGGACAATTTGACCTTATTTTATTAGGAATGGGCGATGATGGCCATACTGCTTCTCTTTTTCCAGGGCAAGCCGTATTGCAAGAACAGGATAAGTGGGTAGCAGCTTATTATCTTGAGTCTCAAACTATGTTTCGAATAACTCTAACTGCACCTCTTATTAATAGAGCGAAACAGATTGTAGTAGTGACTTTTGGAGAAAATAAAGCCTATGCCTTAAACGAAGTTTTATATGGAGCGTATAATCCCGAAAAATATCCTATGCAATTAATTAAACCATCGGATGGCGAATTATTGTTCTTGACCGATAAAGCTGCTACAAGTAAGGAAAAATAATTTAGTGCTAAATTACATTGCATTATTAAGTTGAGCGGTCTTGTTTAATTATCTTTAGCTACCACAATGCAAAAATATTTTTTTAATTTTATGACTATCCGTTACTAATACCATTGCGTTTTATTTTGTTATTTCGACGGACGAGAAATCACATCAGTTGCTCTCGTTATGTGATTTCTCCCTTTGGTCGAAATAACAAAAGAGCTAAGTTTCATTTGTAAAATGTAGTTTGGTACAAGTAACGGACAACCATATTTAATTTTATGTCTTTCTGTAATTACTTCTATTAAAAGAAAACTGGCACGGATTCCCGGGTTATACATAGATTTTTTAAAATGGAAAAGCGTAAAATCTGTAGTAAAAAAATATACTTTAGGTATCAGATAAACATATATATTTAAAATATGTTTATCGGCTTATTCATCATTATATTTTTAGTTTTGAACCAAACAAAACCTTCAATAAAAAGCCAAATTCAAAATCCGTTTTTCATTCAAATTGTTTATTTTTTGAGAAGGATGGTGTAGCGCTCTTACACGGTTAGATAAAATAAAATAATCTCAGATCATAACTAACTTACTCTACTGTTAGGACTCTAAGGAAAATATATACTTTAAAATTTTTTTTTATCAAAAATAAACACTAACTTTCTTAAAATCAATAAAATATATAATTCTAAAATTACCATTAAAAGTATCAAAAGACTACTATTTGATTGTAAATTCTCAATCCTTTTACAATAAAAAATAGGAAATTCCATTGTGTTAGTGGAAACACCAAATTAAATTAACTAAAAGATACCCTTTTTAGCAAAAACACACTGTTTAACAACACTTAATACAGGAAACGTAACGATTATTACTTTTGTTTTTATTTAAAGAACTGCTGAGTGCTATTGCTGTTTATTGTTTTATTTTCGATACACAAAAATATTATTTTATTTTTTTTATAACATTCTAAAAATGAATACTATAGATTAATATCTAATGGTATTCATCGGTTTTAAAGATCAATTACCCCTTAAGTCCACACCTATGATACCTATTAATGCCGTAATTATTACGAAAGAAAAAGACACTTTACAAATTATTAAAAAATTTGAAAAAGAAAACTTTATAATTCTTAAAATAGTAAACGAAACGAGCTCTATAATTGAAGGAATCAATAGTATACAATTACAAAAACCAGATCTCGTATTTTTAGATATTTCCTTTACAGATGATACTTTTTTTGATATGCTCAATGAATTAGAACAGAGTATTCCTAAACTGGTATTCATTTCTGCCGATAAACAAAATGCTGTAATCGCATTTAAACAAAATGCGATTGATTTTATTTTAAAACCTGTCGATTTTAATTCTCTTCTTTTAGCTGTATACAAAGCTATTAAAAGAATTAAAATGGAGCGATCCTATCAAAATCAGGTAATCAAGGCACTTGAGCTATTAAACTCATTAAATCAGCCAAACGATTATGTTGCGGTTTCCTCCTTGGATAAAATTGAACTCATTCCTATGTCGGAAATAATTTACTGTAAGGCCGAAGGAAGGTGCACTACTTTTTTTCTACAAAATGGCAAAAAAATCGTATCGAGTAAAAATTTAGGAGAATATATTACAATTCTCGATCCCAACTATTTTTTTAGAATTCACCACTCGTATATTATTAATCTGCGTCACATAGTGAAAATTTCTAAAAAAGAAGGCTATTTCTGCGAATTTCCTAATGGTGTACTTTTGGCTGTTGCCAAAAGACGGCAAGATGATTTTAATAAATTTATTAAACTTAAAGAATAACAATTACACAAAATTATAGGAGTTCTTTTTCGTTGTAAACTAATAAATATTTCCTGTATGACTGCACTTAAATACTAAAACCATGAAAACCGAGTTGAAAGCAAAATTCGAAAAAGTGCTATTAATTGATGATAATCCAATTGAACGCTACATTAATTCTAGAATAATTCTCCATAATAATTTTGGAAAAAAGGTTGTCGAGTTTTCACTTGCAAGGGAAGCACTGATATATTTAGAAGAAAATCAAGAAAGACATGGTCAGCTGCCTGAGATAATTTTTATAGATTTATATATGCCCCATTTTTCGGGTTTTGAATTTCTGGAAGCTTATGATAAATTTCCGCTTACTTTAAAAAATAAGGTTAAAGTATTTATTGTTTCAAACACGATTGATAATCATGATATTATTCGTGTTTGCAGGGACCCAAATGTAGTTTCCTTTCAGCAAAAACCTATTACACAAGAATTTCTGGATCGAATTATACTCAAATGATGCTAATTTTGAAACGTTTAAAAACAACTTGTTTTAAACCGCAAAGACACTCTTTTTTAATTTTCGAAACTAGTTCCATTCGTTTATAAATTATCTTTTTAAACCTTTTAAGAAAATACAATAAATGAACGCATAACTGTAGCAATAATACATTTTTATAAGAATTTTAATTATTAAAAATTCAAGTCCTTTTAGTTAATTTTAACTTTTTAATGTTTTTTTAAAGCCTTTAAAAAGCATGAACACAATAAAAACCAAGATTTTATTGAATTTTTATCAAATAATTCTTACTTCGGTTCCTTTTCACTTATGACTTAGTAGCCATCATTTATTACTTCTCGTTTTACATATATTAACGGACTAAATACATTTGCTCCGGAATTGGCACTTTTGCTAATACAAAACAAATTATTTAAACTGATTAAGGACCAGGGCAAAACCTGCACTTGCTTCTTAATTTTAACCCCAAATTATTTTACAATGAAAAAAATTACATCACTTTTATCTATTATGGCTTTGACTGCTGTGTTTAGTACAAGTGCTTTGGCACAAAGTGCACCAGCTACTGTAAATTCAGCTAATACCACTACAACTATTGTAGCTCCAATTGGAATTACTACTACGACCGCATTAAATTTTGGTTCCTTTGCAACTTTATCTACTGGGGGTACACTTGTTATGACTCCTGCAGCTGTTAGATCATCTACTGGAGGAGTTAAATTGACTTCTGCTACTGGATCTCCTGCTGCTGCTGCATTTGCAGTATCAGGTGAAGGAGCTTATGCTTATACAATTACATTGCCTACTAGTGCTCTTGAACTTACAACTGTAGCTACAGGTACAGGATTAAAAACTATGTCAGTTGCTTCTTTTGTAAGTTCAATTGGAACTTCCGGAACTTTAGTTTCTGGATCACAAGCCTTTACTGTTGGAGCTACGTTAACCGTTGGACTTGCACAAGCGGTCGGTACCTATGTAAATTCGGGTGGTTTTGCTGTTACGGTAAATTACAACTAAATTGAATAAAAAGGGTGCTTAGAAATAAACACCCTTTTTAATTAAATTTTAAGGAGCTTAATTCATTAAATAGAAAAACAAAATACCACAAAATTAAAACCCTCATGACTAAAAAAAGTATTCTTATTCTGGTTCTTTTTTTAAATTTTTCATTTCCTTTACTGGCCCAAGGAGATTTAATGGTATTCCCAAAACGCATTGTCTTTGACGGAATTCAAAGCCGGGTACAAAATGTTAATTTATCCAATACCGGGAAAGATACTACAACCTACAGATTATCCTACAGTCAGATTAAAATGGATGAAGATGGTAAATTCAATACGATAGAAGAACCAGAAGAAAATCAAAATTTTGCCTCACCTTATCTCCGTTATTATCCCAGAACTATCACTCTGGCACCTAATGAATCGCAAACCGTAAAAATCCAACTCATCAAAACCAGCGAATTAAAAGAGGGTGAATACCGCTCTCATCTGTATTTTCGAGGTGTTCCTAAAACGAAACTTTTAGAAAACGAAACCACTGCAACAGATACGATCAAGCCAAAAAGTATAGACATTCAATTAACACCTGTTTATGGGATTTTAATCGCCAATATTATTACGATAGGACAAGCAAATACGGCAGTGACCTTATCTAATTTGGCATTGCTGCCATCACAGGATTTATACTTGGATATTCACCGCACAGGCAATCAATCTGCTTATGGGGAACTGAATGTCAATTATATTTATCCTGAGGGAATTAGTACTAATGTGGGACTAATAAAAGGCTTTGCAGTATATGCTCCTGGAAATTTGCGCAAAACCAAAATTAAACTCAATACTATTCCAGGTATTGATTACAGCAAGGGAAAATTACAGGTGATCTATTCTACCCCAAATCAAGAAACTACTTATGCTGAAGCCTTCCTTAATTTGTCAGACAACGAAGAATATTCACTTGAAACGGAAATTAATAGTAATAAATAAGAATCATCTGTTTGTTAATTTTGTTTGTTTTTTGAAAACATTACGATAAAAAATACAATACCAAAACATCAAAATATTTTCAGATAAATTACGCCGTGAAAGACATCGTTTTTTTCTAAAACAAAGCATGATAATGAGATAAGTGCAATCGCAAAAGAATTATATTACAGATAAACCTTTTGATTTATATATTATTTAATAGAACAGAAAATTAATAATGCCAAAAATTCTTATAACAAGTATCGTTCTAATTATATTCGTATTAGACTTAAAAGTACCTCTAGGAGTAGCAATAGCTGTTTTGTATATAATTCCTTTAGTTATTTCATATACTTTAGACAAAGATAAAATAATAAGGCTTGCCATAATATGCACTATTTTAACACTTATTGATACCATTGATTACTACCATATCGAAATGTATTATAGTGTTTTTACTAACAAAATCTTATCCATTCTTTCTATCTGGATATCGTGCTTTATTATTCTACGATACAAAGAAATCTTGTTACAAAAAGATACAGAAAAACAGAAATACCTAAAATCCATTACTGAAATGCTTTTTCAAGTTTCCCATCAAGTTCGAAGTCCTATTTCTAGAATGCAAGGTTTGACAAATCATATTGATTCTAAAGCTATATCAAAAGAAGAGTTAGAAAGTTTAAGTATCTATTTAAAAGATTCTGTTACTGAACTTGACATCTTCACAAGAACTTTGACAGCTAGTTTAGAAAAAATCCGAATTCAAAACACTACTGATCAAACAAATTCTAATTAATATTCATAGACGCAACTCAGGCAGTTCTCTAAAAAAATAATTCCCTTTAGCAAAAGTACTTGCTACTCTTCGTTCTTTATGACTAAATTGTACAACATCATATCTCTATTCCTTTTCTCCATGATAGCCTTTTCTGCTACTGCACAAGAGGAAGATTGCGATGAAGTTTTAGTGCTGCTTCAGGTAAAATACATTGGTGCCACCGAAATTTCCTCGGTAATATGCGGATCTAAAGTCTATCTTTCGGTATCCGAAGTTTTGGATTATATTAAAATACGAAATATACCCAATTCTAATTTTACTACTATTGAAGGTTTTTTTATTAATCAAAATAACACCTTCAAAATTGACCAAAACACCAACACCATTAGCTACAAAGAGGAAGTTTACACCCTGAAACCAAGCGATTTTATTCGTACCAAAACAAATTTATTTTTAAACGCTTCTTATTTCAATCAAATATTTGGGCTAGAAAATAATTTTAGCTTTAGGAGTTTATCCGTTGAAATGGTCTCAAAACTCGAACTTCCCGCCATTAGAGAAGCCCGATTGCTAGAAATGCGCGATAACATCAACAAAATGAAAATGGAATTTAAAGCGGACACAACTATCGTACGTGACAAACCACTACTTCATTTTGGAACAGCTAATTGGGCTGTTAATACCATACAACAATCTGAAGGAAGTCATTCAGAACGATTACTCCTCAATTTAGGCGGCATTGTAGCTGGAGGTGAATTGACCACTTTGCTAAATTACACCAGCAACCAACCCATAGTGGCCAAAAACCAGTTTTATCGATGGCGCTATGTGAACAATGAAAACAAATATATTAAGCAGTTCACTTTAGGAAAAATTTCAGCTCCTTCCAAAGCGACAATTTTGTTTCCCATTATCGGAGCTCAGATCACGAATGCCTCTACCCAAATCAGAAAATCTTTTGGCACGTATATCTTGAGCGATCATACCCAGGCCAATTGGACGGTGGAACTCTACATCAACAATGTATTAATCGATTATCTTCAGGCAGATGCCAACGGTTTCTTTTCGTTCAACGTTCCTTTAATGTACGGTCGTACCGAAGTTACACTCCGATATTATGGACCTTGGGGCGAAGAGCAGTTATTTAGCAATCAATTTGTAGTTCCTGCTCTTTTCCTTCCAAAAAAGGAGGTAGAATACACGATCAGTTCCGGGATTATTGAGGATAGCAAAGGCAGTATTTTTACCAGTGCAAAAGTAAATTATGGACTTTCTAATCACGTCACTTTGGGAGGTGGAATAGAATATATTTCCTCTTTAGAATCGAATAAAAGTATTCCGTTTTTGAATTCATCCTTTCGACTCTCGTCTCAATTATTTCTTACGGCAAGCTATTATTCAAAAGTGCTGTATGATCTCAATTTGAATTATACGACACCCAAAAACCTTCGTTTTGACTTTGATTATAGTAAATACGATAAGAACCAACAAGCCGTTCGATTCAATTATTCCGAAATGCGGAAAGCAAGTATTTCCATGCCACATCGCAGTTCTTTTTTTTCGGGAACTTCCCGATTTACCATTCAAGAAAACCTATTTAGTACCACTAAATTTACCACTTCTGAATTTTTACTCTCGGGAAATTCATTTGGATTTAATTTTAATTTTACCACCAATGCCTTTTTTACCAAAAACCAAAAACCATCGGTATACAGCAATATTTCTACCTCATTCCAACTTCCTAAAAGATTTGTCCTTGTTCCCCAATTGCGCTATGGATATGATGCCAATGCCATGACGACATTGCAAACACAATTGAGAAAGCCAATTTTTAAAAAAGGCTATATTCAAGCCTCTTTAGATTATAATTTTAAGAATCAAAACAGTAGTTTTCAAATTAGTTTTACACATAATTTCGATCATATCAATACTGGATTTTCAAGTGTTTTTTATAAAAATAGTGCTTCTTTTTCGCAATCTGCCAGCGGAAGCTTAATCTTTGAACCCCAAGCTAATTTTGTACGTTTTAATAACCAAATAAGTGTGGGCAGAGCGAGTGTAAAATTCGTTCCGTTTTTAGACATCAATGGAAATGGAAAAAAAGAGGCCAAAGAACCTCTGGTAAAAGGAGTCCAGATCATAGTAATGGGCGGTGACCGTCAGCTCGTTAATCCCAATGGAACCACCATAATAACCGGATTAGAACCCTATATTAATAATTATGTGGAACTTAATACCGCCAAAGTTAATTCTATTGCTTGGCGCATAAATAACAAAACTTTAAATTGTATACTAAATCCCAATCAATTAAAAATAATTGAAATTCCGGTTGTGGTTGTGGGAGAAGTTTCCGGAATGGTGTATCGAAAAGAAAATGAGCAACTTCTGGGAACTGGAGGCTTAAAAGTCGCTATCTATGATTTACACGATACATTAATCGCCAGTATTCTTTCGGAACCCGATGGTTATTTTAGTTATTTGGGTTTAAAATCGGGACAATATGTTGCGAAAATGGATTCACTTCAATTGGAAAATTTACAGATGAAGGCAAGTCCCTCCTACCAGAATTTTGAAATCGATAATGGTATCGATGGTGCTTTTGTAGATACTTTGGAATTTGTACTCGAAAAAACAAAATAAGTAGATCTACATAATCTTTACCGGCGTCATACGAGAAGAATCCCCAATAACTTGTATTCAAAAAAGAGCCTGAAATTTTAAGCAAGTCGTTTAGTGTGTTCATAGCTATTTTTTTTACCGCAAATCCGCAAATTATATATTAAAAATTAAATAGAAAAATTTGCGAATTTGCGGTTGTTTTTAAAATTATTCCACAAAATTCTCATCTTTAAATCCGATCAAATATAATTTATTTTTGGCTCGGGTCATTGCGGTATACAACCACCGAATATAATCTCTATTGATGCCGTCCGGCAAATACGGTTGTTCTATAAAAACCGTATTCCATTGCCCACCTTGTGATTTATGACAGGTTATGGCATACGAGAATTTTACTTGTAAGCCGTTGAAATATTCGTTGGCTTTTACTTTTTGGAATTGATTGAATTTTGTTTGACCTTCGTAATCCTTCAGCACTTCCTGATACAATCGGTTGGATTCTTCATAGGTTAATGATGGCGATTCGCTTTTTATGGTGTCCAATAACAATACTGTTTCAAACGGGATCTGATTGGGATAATCAATCATTCTAATTTTTACTTTGGCAAACTTAAAACCATACAATTCTTTGATATTGAAAATTTCCAAGACTTCGATAATATCACCATTAGCAATAAAACCCGCTTCATCAGAATCTTTTAACCAGAAATAATTATTTTTTACTACCATCAGGAAATCACCTGTAGAAAGTTCGCTTTCTTTATCGAGGATTTTGGTTCGGATTTGTTCATTATATTGATTCGCTCTTTTATTGGAACGAACAATAAAAGCAGTATCTTCAATGCTATAATTACTGTAGGCAGAATTAATGGCGTCCTGAATATCATAGCCATCAGTTAGGCGCACAATATCTTTGAATTTTTTGACATCAAATTTGAATTCAGTTATAAAAGAATCCTTCAATAGTTCTCGAAGTTCCGTGGCATTGTGCAAAATTCCCGAATTTTCTTCCTGACGCATCACTTCGTCCAACTCAATATATTCGACTTCTTTATCGTAGTTAATACTTAATGTTTGAATGTCCAATGCGGGACTGATGTCTAAATTTACCGGAGGCAATTGAGCCGAATCTCCCAGTAAAATCATTTTGCAATTCGTGCCTGAATACACATAGGAAATCAAATCATCCAGTAGAGAACCATTTTCATAAAGCTTAGAATCGGAATTGGTGTCCGAAATCATCGAAGCTTCATCAACAATAAAAATCGTGTTGGTGTGTTTGTTTTGTTGCAAAGTAAATGAGACGCCACCTCCGGAAGATTTCTTAGGAAAATAGATTTTTTTATGAATTGTAAAAGCCGGTTTATCGGAATAATTAGCAATCACTTTTGCCGCACGCCCTGTTGGCGCTAATAAAACATACTTTTTATTGATTTCTACTAAACTATTTACAATCGTAGCTATTACGGTAGTTTTTCCGGTTCCCGCATATCCTTTTAAAACAAAAATGGTATCGTTATGCGTGTCCGTTAAAAAAATAGCTATTTTTTGAAAAAAAATATCCTGTTTGTGTGTCGGTTGAAAAGGAAATTTTTTTTGTAAAAGACTATAAAAAGAGGAGGAATTCATTTGGTATAATTTACATGCAAGGTAGAGAATGTTTTTTCAATTTCAATGTCAATAGCAATTTCAATTTTCAATTATTACTATTGATTTTGGCTATTGACATTGCAATTGATATTGTTATTGATTTTAAAATTTGTAAGTTTGCGTTGTTTAGAAAAAGCAATCTTATTATGAACATAGTCGAAAAAAATTATAAAAAACTTTCCATTCAAGTTTCATTGAAGGGACTTTCTTTTTGTACATTTGATATGCTGAACAACACTGTTATTTCATTCAATGAGATACATTTTGATCCATTTGACACCACTACCAAAATTGAAGATTTGTTTGCCAATGCCTTTCAGAATTATCCAGAATTAAAGGATACCTATGACGCCGTTCTGGTGATCCACAACAACAATCTTTCTACGTTTGTACCTACAGCACTTTTTGACGAAAACTTTCTAGGAAGTTACTTACAATACAATACAAAGGTTTTTGAAACTGATTTTTTTGCGTTTGATGAAATACCAAATAATCAAATGAATGCCGTCTATATTCCGTACGTGAATATCAATAATTTTTTTATTGATCAGTTTGGCTCTTTTGATTATAAACACGCCAATAGTATTTTAGTTTCGAAACTTTTGGTTGCCTCCAAAAACATTGACCAAAAAAAGATGTTTATTCATTTCAATTCAGGTCATTTTGAAATCATTGTGGTTCAAAACCAAAAATTATTGCTTTTCAATTCTTTTGAATACAGCACACCTGAAGATTTTATGTATTACATCTTATTTACAGCCGAACAATTGAATTTAAATCCAGAGAACTTTCAACTGGAAATGATAGGGAAAATTGAAACCGAGAGTGCTTTTTTCAAAATAGCTTACCAATACATTCGCAATGTTTTCCTAATTGATGTGGAAGATTTGCGATGGAACAATTATTTTTCTGAGGCCGAAAACAGAAATCATTTTATACTTTTCAACTCATGAGAATCATTTCAGGAAAATACAAAGGAAGACGCATTTTTCCGCCAAAAGGACTCCCAGTACGTCCCACTACCGATATGTCTAAAGAAGCATTATTCAATGTTTTGAACAACCATTTCAGTTTTGAAGGACTAAAAATATTAGATTTATTCTCCGGAACCGGGAATATCAGTTTCGAGTTTGCCTCTCGTGGCAGCACCCCAATTACCTCTGTCGATGCGGATTTTGGTTGTGTAAAATTCATCAAACAAGTGGCAACCGAATATGATTTTAATATAGCTGCTACAAAAAGTGATGTTTTTACCTATTTAGAACGGTGTAAAACTTCGTACGATATCATTTTTGCAGATCCACCTTATGCATTAGACCAGAATACTTTTGAAAAAATTGTTTCATTGATTTTTGAAAAAGAACTGCTCAATGAAGAGGGAATGATGGTAATTGAACATTCTAAATATACCAAACTGGATCACATGATTCACTTTTCATTTAAAAAAAGTTATGGTGGTTCCATTTTTAGTTTCTTCGAAATTGGCTCTGGCGAGGAAGATTCTGAAAACGAATCAGACCAAAACGATAGTGACGAAGAATAATCCCGGAAACAATTTTAAGACAATTGCTCCAATATTTGCTTATATATTGGAGTATCAACCCCGAATTTCAAACCTTCATTAACTACATATTCTGTCAAGGAACCCACTTCCGTTTTATTACCTGCTAATAGATCCCTGTGCATGGATGATGTATTGTCTTGTGGGGACTTCTCTAATTTAGCAATAGTTTGAGCAACAATGTCAATTGGCATCGCTAATCCTTTTGCTAAAGCAACAGCAGAAATCTCGTTTAATAATGAGCTATAAACTGCCTTATTTTCAGGATTATTTAAAATTCCTCCAATGTTTTGGTTCAAACATGAAGTTGCTGAAGCCAGAGCTGAAATAAAAATAAACTTTTCCCAAATCGTTTCTTCTATATTTTCAACAAGATAACTTTCAATATTTGCCTTTTCGAAGATAGATTGTAATTCTATTAACTTAGAAACCGGAGCATTTTTTGAACCAAAGAATAATTTTTCATAAGCACCAATTTTTTTGATCGCACCGGGAGCAACAATCATCGAAACAATATACACACAACCCTGTAATACATTATTTTCAGGAAATAGTATTTGTATGCGTGCCGTGGCATCAACGCCATTATATAAAGGAAGAATTATCGTATCTGGAGTGATACAGTTTTTTATAGATTCAAAACTTTTTTCGATATCATAGGTTTTAGTGGCGCAAATAAGGTAATCCAGCTCCCCAATTTCTTCTGGATCGTTAGAAACTAAACTAGGAAAAACAATGGTTTCACTCTCCTCTAAAATAATTTTCAAACCTTTTTGGGCTATTGCTTTTTGGGTTTCGCCACGAGCAATAAAGACAATTTCGATTGCATCCGACTCAGAATAAGCTTTGGCTAATAATCCTCCGAAATAACCGCCTACTCCACCTAATCCTAAAATTCCAATTCGTGTTATCATAAGCACTATTTAAAAAAGTAAACCATTAAGGAATTTAGAAAATTAAGCCGTGGAACTTAATGAAACTAATGTCTTAATGGTTTCCTTTTAGATTTTACAATCCTAAATTTTATTAAATCTTTTAACAAAAAAAATGCAGACCTATAAGCCGGATTCTGTCTCCGAATCCCGATAGCTATCGGGTCGGAGCCTTATCATTTATCTAGATCCCGCATTACTGCGTGACTCAAGCTATCTACCCTTCAACAACGGACGAGAAGCCCTTAAATGCTGATATACTTGATATTTCACCGCATAGAGTTTACCTGGTTTCACTACAGCATTACCTGTACATACTTTCTGTTGCACTTGTCCTAATCCAATTACTTGAACCGACGGGTGTTACCCGCTATGCTTCCCTTTGGTGTCCGGACTTTCCTCTCTTTTGATTGCTCAAAACAGCGATAAGGCGGTCTGCGGTGCAAAATTACAATATTTTTTCATGTATCGCCATTTTAGATTATTTACTTTAACATCCTTTTCGCAATGACTTAATAATAAATTAGTTACCTTTATAAATAATAATAAATCTTTCATTAATCATGAAACCAATGTACCATTATACCACCGTAATAGAAGCCTTAGAAGATCTAAAAGAAAAAGGTTTTACCTATGATTTTAATATTCATCAAGATGATATTAAATCTAATCCACATAAATTTGAAGTAAATCACGTCTACCGCTACGAAGGGGATACTGATCCTGACGAAGAATCAGTAGTATATGGAATCAGCTCTGATTCTGGTAAAAAAGGAGTTTTTGTAGCTGGTTTTTCGGCAAATTCAAATAATGACGCCGCAGTTGTTTTAGAAAAATTATGCATCGAAACCGGTGGACAATCCAAACTTTAGGTAACACATAATACCGTTAAAAAAAACACTTAAAAATCTGATTTTCTCTTCTATCTGGGCTAGGGAATTTGGGAAATAAAAACCATTTGAAAAATTATAAAATCTTTCAATACTTAAATTTTTCCATCTTTAAATTAAAACCTATATTTGCTTTCGAATAAAATTCTATGGAACAATTTGTAGTATCGGCCCGTAAATATCGTCCTCAAACATTTAAAGATGTTGTAGGACAAAAAGCCATTACCAATACTTTATTGAATGCCATAGAAAGCAATCACTTGGCTTCTGCCTTATTATTCACAGGGCCTCGCGGCGTTGGCAAAACGACATGCGCGCGTATTTTGGCTCGAAAAATAAATCAGCCCGGATACGATGATCCAAATGAAGATTTCGCTTTTAATGTTTTTGAATTGGATGCTGCATCAAACAACTCTGTTGATGACATCAGGAATTTGATTGACCAAGTTCGGATCCCGCCACAAACGGGACAATACAAAGTGTATATTATTGATGAGGTTCACATGTTGTCTTCCGCAGCTTTTAATGCTTTCTTGAAAACATTGGAAGAACCGCCAAAACACGCCATCTTTATTTTGGCAACGACCGAAAAAAATAAAATTATTCCAACGATACTTTCTCGTTGTCAGATATTTGATTTCAAAAGAATTACCGTAAAGGATGCCAAAGAACATCTTGCTGAAGTGGCTGCCAGTCAAGGCGTAAATTTTGAAGATGACGCTTTGCATATCATTGCTCAAAAAGCTGATGGTGCCATGCGAGATGCGTTGTCTATTTTTGACCGAGTAGTTTCTTTTTGTGGAAAAGAGTTGACACGTCAGGCCGTTACGGAAAACTTGAATGTGTTGGATTACGAAACCTTTATTAATGTAACAGATTTGATTTTGGAAAACAAAATTCCGGAATTATTAATCGCTTTCAACGAAATTCTTGCCAAAGGATTTGATGCACACCATTTTGTATCCGGATTAGCCTCTCATTTTAGAGATTTACTGGTTTCTAAAACACCTGCAACTTTATCTTTATTAGAAGTTGGAGAACAAGCACAACAAATGTATGGCGTGCAATCACAAAATTGCAGTCAAGATTTTCTCTTGAAAGGAATCGAAATAGCAAATGATTGTGATTTAAAGTACAAACTGAGTCAAAATCAACGACTTCTTGTTGAGCTTTGCCTTATGCAACTGGCCTCTATCACTTTTGATGGAGAAAAAAAAAAGTTGACCAATTTATAATTCCACCTACTTATTACAGGAAGAATGATTACGCTATAGTAGAAATTCAAAAAAACAATGGCAATAGCAATGAAAATGGCAATGTCAAAAATCAAGTTCCAGTTTCCAAATCCGAAACTGTTTCCCAGAACTCAGCCGAAGAGTTTAAACCTGAAGTTGTTCAACCTGAAACCCAAAGCCCAAAACCCATAACCCATAACCCATCAGGAAACGAGCCTAAGATTTCAGCTTTTTCGTTATCCAGTATTCGGGCAAAAAAAGCTTTAGAAGAAAGCAATAAAGGAATAATAAAAGAAGTTCTTAATTTGCCTACAGAAACTTTTAGCGAGACTGAAATGTTGCTGTATTGGAATAAATATGCACAACGCTTAGGAGAGAAAGGGTTTCGAATTATGGAATCACTCCTGCTTATTAATGATCCGGTATTAAGTGGAACTGCCATCACAATTGAGTTGCCCAATGAAGGATCAAAACTTGATTTTGAAAAAGAATTAAATGGGCTTTTGGGATATTTAAAAGGGCATTTACACAATCACGACATTACAATTGAAGTGATTGTAAATGAAAGTATTCAAAGCAGAAAAAATTTTAATGACCAAGACCGTTACAACAGACTTCATGAAATAAATCCAAATATTGATCTGTTACGAACAACATTTGGATTAGATTTAGATGCATAATACACATAATTTAGATTGGAAACTTAAATTTTATTGTAGTACATGGCTTTTACAATACCATCTGAAAGTCCAATTTTAGGAACATAAATATTTCTGGCACCACTCCATTTCATAGCATTCAGATAGATTCTGGTTGCAGGAATAATTACATCGGCACGATCCGGATTTAATCCCAGCTCAGATATTCTTTGCTCGTAACTAAGGGAATTCAGGAAAGCGTATTGTGAATTCATATAAATATACGACAAGGGCTTTTCTTGTATTTTTCCGGACATTTTAAAAAGCTTATTAATATTTCCGCCAGAACCTATTAAGGTAACTTCATCGTATTCCTGCGTATTTGTTTTAATCCATTTTTCTATTTCATCCCAGACTACATCGCAAACCATGTCATTTAATAAACGTACGGTTCCGGCTTTGAAGGATCTTGAATTTTTCATTTTTCCATTCGAAAACAATGTAAACTCCGTACTTCCGCCACCAACATCTACAAAAAGATAGGTTTGATCCGTCTTTAATAAATGATGTAAATCAGTAGAAGCAATTATGGCTGCTTCTTTTTTACCATCAATAATTTCAATTTTTATATCGGCTTTTTTCTTTATTATTGCCACAACTTCCTTACCGTTATAGGCTTCGCGCATGGCTGAAGTAGCAAAAGCCTTATAGGATTCTACTTTGTGAACTTTCATCAAAAGATTAAAAGCTTTCATGGCATCACACATTCTTTCAATATTTTCTTCTGAAATTTCACCAACGGTAAAGGCATCTTGCCCAAGACGAATAGGAACACGAACCAAGGAACTTTTGTTAAACTGTGGCTCTTTGCCTTCTTGTTCTACTATATTTGTAATTAGCAAGCGCATGGCATTAGATCCAATATCGATTGCTGCATATTTTTTTATTTTAATCATTTTGCTTGGATTCGTTATTCCTTATAAAAAATCATTATTCAATTTAATGTATCAAACAAATGATTACCGGGATGATACTACTTACTTTTTGGATGCTAGTTCTAACTTATTTTGGTAATATTTATAGGTCTCTAGTTGTGCCCTAAAAACAGGATTATGATTTCGTCCTCTGTATTTATTATCTAATTTATAGGAATGAAAACGAGCTTTTACGTTGCCTTTCCATCCGATATCAAAATTATCGATTAATTCATTTTTTATTTCCTGATCATAAATAGGACAGGTTACTTCGACACGGTCATCTAAGTTTCTAGTCATGAAATCTGCGGATGAAATATAAACTTCGGTTTGTCCGGCATTTCCAAAAATATAAACTCTGGAATGTTCTAAATAATTATCCACAATGCTTATGGCCTCTATGTTATTGCTCATTCCGGCAATACCGGGTATTAAGGAACAAATTCCTCTCACTTCAAGTTGAATTTTCACTCCTGCCCTGCTGGCTTCATATAACTTATCTATCATTGCAAAATCAGACAAACTATTCATTTTTAGTTTTATATGAGTTTTCCTTCCGGCTAATGCATGTGTAATTTCACGGTCTATTAATTTTACAAATCGAGTTCTTGTATAGTGAGGCGAAACAATCAGATGTTTGTAACGATTCACCCTGTAGTTAATGTCAAAAAACTCAAAGATCTTCATGATATCTTTCAAAATTTGTTGGTGACTCGTAAAAAGAGTCACATCAGTATAGACTTTGGCGGTAGATTCGTTGAAATTTCCTGTTGAAATAAAACCATATCGTTTTATCTTATCATTTTCATTTCTTTCGATGACACATATTTTACTGTGGACTTTTAGCCCTTTTATTCCAAAAATAAGTTCAATACCTTCTAATTGCATTTGTTCAGCATAGGAAATATTTGAAGCTTCATCGAAACGAGCTTGTAATTCGATTTGAACCGTTACTTTTTTTCCATTTTTAGCAGCATTAATCAGAGAGCTAATAATTTGAGAATTTTTAGCTAAACGATACAATGTGATTTTAATGGAAGTCACTTTTGGGTCTAATGCCGCTTCACGCAAAAATCGTGTGAGATAGGAGAAAGACTGATAAGGAGCATTTAATAAATAATCTCTTTGGCTAATTTTTTCTAAGATACTTCCTTCGAGACTTAGCCCAGGAATGGGTAAAGGATCATTCGTTTTGTACAATAAATCAAATCGCCCAAGATTAGGAAAATTCATATAATCCCTTCTGTTATGATATCTCCCTCCTGGAATAATACTATCTGTTGATTCAATTTTCATTTCATCAAGAAAAAACTGTAAGGTATCTTTTTCAATCAATTGGTCGTAAATAAAGCGAACTGGTTCTCCAATTCTTCGGTCTTTTACACTCAAGGATATCTTTTCGATCATGCTTTTACTTAAGTCACTATCGATATCCAATTGCGCATCTCTGGTAATTTTGATCATGTGTGCCGAAACACTTTTATAATCAAAAATATTAAAGATGCTGCTTAAATTATGTCGAATCACGTCATCAATAAGAATTACATATTGTTTTTCATTATCAGAGGGCAAAACCACAAAACGGTTAATTGTTTTAGGAATTTCGATAACGGCATAGCGAATCTCTGAGGTGTGATTCATTACCAACTTCACTGCCAGGTATCCGGATGTATCTTTTAGCAATGGAAATTCTGCTAAATCATTTAATATAATAGTGACTAATTCAGGACTTAATTTTTGGATAAAAAAGTCCTTCAAAAAAATTTCTTGTTGTGTGGAGATATCATTTTCCGTAATGATAAATATATTTTTTTTCTCGAGTTCCGATTCAATTACACTCAAAATTCGCAAACTTTCGGATTGCTGCTGGATAACAATTTCAGTGATATCTTTGACTAATTGTTGTGCTGAAATACCCCCAAGATATTTTTCTCCGGTTATCCCTGTTAAACTTAATCGTCTGATGGCGGCAAAACGAACTCTAAAAAACTCATCTAAATTATTGGAAAAAATACCTAAAAACCGCAATCTGTCTAGTAACGGAACTGAATTATCTCCAGCTTCCTGAAGCACTCTGGCATTGAATGCCAACCAACTTTTTTCTCTATCAATATATTTATGTGCTACTACTTTATTCATCTTAAATCTTTGGGGAATATAATTTTTTTTATTTTACCTTTTTTTATTTTTTTCCAATTTTCAGTATCAAATTCTAAGGATACAAATCCGGTTGTAGGAATATTTTCAACGAAAACATCTCCAAATTTATTCACGAAATTTGTAACTGCCCCGTTATGTCCAAAAAGAATAATATTTTCGAAACTGTTACTGCAGGATTTAATAGCTTTCTCAAGCTTTTTTTCATCAAAGGTATAAAGGTCGTCTTTGTAAATGATACAGTCAATAGGATAGGCTAAATTTTGAGCAAAAATTAACGCAGTGTCTGTTGCTCTTTTGGCTGTACTCGTCCAGATTAGATATGTTTTGGGTATAAAATGGCTAATATCCGAAGAAACAAGATGCGCATCTTGTATGCCTCTCTTTGTTAAAGCACGATCCTTATCGTGTAACGATACCTCCCAACTTGATTTTGCATGACGTACTATAATTAAATTTTTCATAATGTAAAATAATTTTGGGGTCTCTAAACATAAGAAATTAAATAATCAGATACAATTTACAAAAACTAAGTTTATTATTTAATTTTTTTTATTAAAAACTATGTTATTAGTATCAAAAAGAATCATTACAAGGTGCTTTTTAGTTGGTAAAAATGTTTTTAGTAAACAGTCTAAAAAATAAGTCACCTTAAATCAGTCTATTAGTAAATAGATGGTTAAATTATAAACAAAAATTACAAAACCTCTTTTTATGGCAAATAATTATATCCCTATATTATAAAAAATTAACTTTCTTTTCCGTTTTTTATCTTTTTTTTTTAAAATTTTACCTTTCATCGACTTTTTAAGTAGTTTATAGAAAAAAGAAACAAACCTGCTGTATTACCTATAATTTAGCTCTTTTAAACATTGCCCTGTTTAAAAAAACCTGAATATAATCACTCATACCTACATGAAAAAAATACTTTACCCCAAAAAATATCTTCTCAGATTTATCAAATTTTTTTGAAAAGTCCTTCACTCTAAATATATCATTCATCTTCATTAATGAATAGTCAGACTGACTTTGTAAATACTATTCAGTGTATTAACAGAACAAAGGACTAGAAAAATTTCATTTAAATACAATACAAATAATTGCCAGCAAAACATCATTCAAAAACAGAATGTATGTTATTTAAAAGTTCTGAAGGATAAAACAAAAATTAGGAATTTAAAAAACAAAAAATGAAAATAATTTTACTTTATACAATTACTATCGTGTTCATTTCATCAAATTTAAGCTCGAACAAATGTTCAGATTGGATTTCTTTTGGTCAAAGCAAAACGGAATCCTTACTATTTCTTAGAACTTGTGAAAATGAAAATGGCGATTCTGGATATTTTGAAATTAAGAATGAAAATGAAAAAGATGTAAAACTTACTTATGTTATTACTTTCAAAAATGGGGATCTTTTTACGGCTAACATTATGATACCTCTAGATGACAAAACAGCACAAATAGTTTGTTGGAATTGTTTAGAGTCTAAAGATAGTGGAATTGCTTCCTGGAAATTTGAAAACATTGTTTTTGAAGACCAAGCCGGCTACTAATATCATTTTGTTTTTCAACATTATTATGCTTTAAGACTTGAATTTGATTTTTAAAATTCAAAATAATACTCCTCAATTAATTAAAATTTGATTGTATGAAAACTAAAATTACTCTTTTTTTATTGGCTTTCTTTATGTCTGAAAGTCCTATACATTCTCAAACTAATCCCAACAAAACATTCGATGCAGGCTCTTATATTATTGATATGGGGCAAAACACTACAGTTGCCAAAGGTTTAAAGCCTTATGGCTTAGTTTACACTTTGATTCGCGATAAAAATGTACCAGTATACTGGTCAATAAACTCCTCAAAAGTTAAAGATGGTGCTGATTTTTCAATTGGATCTAAAGCCTATAAAGGGGGAACTTTTATAATTGCTGCTGAGGATGCCGCTATTTTAGGAACCCTTATTGCCACTTGGAGATCAAATGGGGTTGTTATTGATGGCCCGATTGCAGCACCCTTCACTGCACCCATATTTAATAAACTTACCAGCTGGCCAAGGGCACTACTAGACACCGAAAATGGTAGCCTAATAACTCCATATTATCTTAATGCCGGAATTCCATCAAGTTCTTATGTAACACAAAGTAACCCAACTCAACTTACAAGTTGTGGTGATATTTACGTACTGCCACATGCTGATCCACAGAATTGGTCTTCGGCGTATGTTATCGCACTAAGAAATTATATGCATAATGGCGGCTATCTTTGGGTAGGCTGTCATGCAGTAAGCGCATTAGACATAGTGAGTGCGGGGAATACAACTCCATTTAATTTTCTTACGGAAAAAGGTCTAGAGCCATGGGCAAATCACAATAAGCCAATCGTTGTTGGAACTTATAATCCATCCGCTAATGCTGATCCGGTGATGCAGTTTATTGGGAAAATGGATGCTTCACTACAAAATGGATCAGAACGAATCTATCTTCCAAAAGCAGAATCTTTATGGAGAAGTACTACTAAAGTAGCCATTTATCAAAACAATTATACGGACTCTGGTAGAAATTACACTTTCCCTGAAAATCCGGCTGCTCTTCTAGCTTATGGACCAACTTATGGTGATGCTACCAAGGGTATGGTAATGTATCAAGCGGCTCATGAATATAACAGTGGAACTACTGAATCTATGATTGCGGCTCAAAGATCATTTTTTAACTTTGTACTATTGGCTGGAATTAAACAACAAATTAATGTAAACCTTAACAGCTCTTTTCCAACTGCATTAACTCCTAGTCAAACGTATCCATTAATAGCAACTGTGACTGGAAATAAGGGAGCGGTTACCTATGAATGGTCCGCTATTGGAGGTGGGACTTTTTCAAGCACTTCAACAAACCCAACAACCTACATCGCTCCTTCTGTAATTGGGAACGTAGCACTCCAACTAAAAGTTACAGATGCCTGTGGTAGATCTAATTTTGTTTCCGCTTTTATGAATGGTGGTTCAATAGTAAGTTGTGCAGCAGAAGCTATTCTACCTTCAACTCCTACTTTTAAAAACAATTGCGGTAATGATATCATATTTACAGGTCTAACTATTAAAGAGCCTAATTCATCTTCAATTTGTAATACTACAAAAACTTACACGTGGTCTTATGTAGATTATACAACATGTAATCCAAGTGAAACTCCATATACCCGCAACTGGTCTTATACATATACAATAAAAGATTTAGTAGCCCCAATAATAAGTGCTGCCGGTCAAAATATTACAATTAATTCTCCGACAACACCTGTTTTTAGTCCGCCAACTGCAACTGATACTTGTGGAATAACCACAGTTAATATACTTTCTACCACTCAAACACCTGGCAGTCGACCTGGATTATACAGTACAACCAGAACTTGGGATGCATCCGACAACTGTGGGAATCGCAGTGATTCAGTAAGCCAGACTATAACAACAAATATTGTCCCAGCTCAATGTAATTCAGATACTCCACTTCCTTTTATTGATAGCACTTACGGTAACCTATTAGCAACAGCAAGTATCAACGGTGTGTGTGTGCTTTGTGCGGTTCCTAATGCTTCTAGGTTAATAGATACAGACTTGAATAATTTTGCAACTGCATTTGTAACTATTGGTGCAGCAGGTTCAGCAAATTATAGAGTGACAGACACAGATACGGATTATTCTGCTGGTACTTATGTAGGGTACAGGATTGATACTGGTAATTTATTGAGCTTAAATTTACTGGGCTCAATTACAATTAGAACATATCTGAACGGTACATTAAAAGAAATAGCTTCGGGTTCTTCTCTTTTGGGTGTAGGATTGCTTAACGGTTCAGGAAATAATTATGTAGTAGGTTTTAATACAACTCAAGATTTTGATGCGATTGAAATTTCTGTAGAAGGTTTGGCTAGTTTGTTAAATACTATTGATGTTTATTACCCGGTAA
The DNA here is from genome assembly GCF_003970305.1 of Flavobacterium sp. LB2P53. NCBI lineage: Bacteria > Pseudomonadati > Bacteroidota > Flavobacteriia > Flavobacteriales > Flavobacteriaceae > Flavobacterium > Flavobacterium sp. LB2P53. Next base: position 69,902 of record NZ_RYDG01000003.1, on the reverse strand, counting down.
TCCAAAACTATTGTACAGGTCCGGCTTTAAGTTGTAATACCGCATCGGCAATGAATCTTCCAGCTTATCCAGTAAGTTTAGAACCGTCACATACTGGCATTTCAGGCATAAGTTTAGGTACTATTTACGATGCTTCGAATGTCATTAGCGCTAATACAAATGATTATGCTACAATAACTTTAACAGCTGGTGTCGCTGCTTCGGGAAGTATTGCTGTAAAAGATCAACTAACGGATTATTCCGCGGGTACTTATGCTGGCTTTGAAATAGAAAACTCTAATTTGCTGAATGTTTCTGCCTTAGGGAATATTTCAATAATTACATACCTTAATGGAGTTCAGCAAGAATCTTTTTTGGGTAATAATTTGGTAGTCAATGGCTCTTTATTAAACAATCCTGGTCGGTATAAAGTGGGTTTTGTTTCAACAAAATCATTTGATGAAGTTCAGCTTTCCATTAACCAGACTTTGTCTCTGAATTTAGGTTCAACAAGAGTTTATAGTGCTGTTTTTGAAAATTTCTGTGCTGGGCCTGATTTGGTTTGTAATACACAAACAGCGATGTTAGCTCCTACTTATCCAGTTTATATTAATGGTATAAATACAGGTATTGATGGTTTAGTTTGTGCACTTTGTTCAATAAACAATGCAGACAATTTGATAGATCAGAATACTTCAAATTTTGCTCAAATAAATTTAACGATAAGTGTTGGAAACAGCGGTAGTATTTCTGTAAAAGATCAGGTAAAAGATTATCCTATAGGTTCTTTTGTAGGTTTTACAATAGAGAATCCTTCATTGTTGAATGTAAATGCACTCGACGCAGTCACTATAAGAACGTATCTTAATGGAGTTCTTCAGGAAACTAAAGTTGGAAATGCTGCTTTAGTTACGGTAGGAACCAATCTTTTGGTGGGAAGTAGTTTACAGACAATTGGTTTTGTTACAACTAAATCTTTTGATGAAGCTCGTATTACTATTACTATTACTAATACAGCAACAGTGAGTCTGGGAGTTGTGAATGTTTACAGTGCTATTTTCCAAAAATTGTGTCCGGTAATCTTAGAATGCAATAAAACATACGCATTGACGAATCCAATTTTTCCTGTAATCATTGATAGTGGAAAAACCGGTGTTGATGGATTGGCTTGTGTGGCCTGCGCAGTTAACAATACAAATAATGTATTAACAGCAAACACTACTGATTTTGCTTCGGTTTTAGTTACCGCAGGAGTAATTGCTCCAGCTTCTATAGCTGTTTTAGATCAGTTGTCTACTTATCCTGCGGGTAGTTATGCAGGATTTACAATAAAAGATTTGAATAGTTTGATCCAGTTAGATTTGTTCAATTCGTTAACTATTTCTACTTATTTAGACGGTGTATTTAGAGAGTCTAAAAGTGCATCACTATTGTTAAATCTATCTTTGACGATACCTCCGTATGACTCTGGTCCTGGAATCTATAATGTGGGTTTTCAGAGTACTCAATCTTTTGACGAAATCAGAATTAGTGTAGGGTCACTTGCGAGTGTAATAAATGATATTAATGTATACGGAGCATTTATCAACACAGCAAGTACTAGTGGCGGAACTTTGCAATGCGCTACTATTGTCGCTAATGATGATGCCGGAACGTCTGTAAATGGCGCCAACGGAGGAACAGCTTTCTCTAATGTTTTAATAAATGATACCTTAAATGGAGTCGCTGTTTTGGCTTCGCAAGTTGTCTTGACTACGGTTTCATCTTCGAATGCTGGAATAACGCTTTCTGGTACTAATGTGATTGTGGCTCCGGGTACGCCTGCGGGAAGTTACACTTTGGTATACCAAATCTGTGAAATTATAAATCCAAACAATTGTGATACTGCTACCGTTACTGTTACTGTTACTGCGCCTGCTATTGTCGCTAATGATGATGCTGGAACTGCTGTAAATGGTGCCAACGGAGGAACAGCTTTCTCCAATGTTTTAATAAATGATACCTTAAATGGAGTCGCTGTTTTGGCTTCGCAAGTAGCCTTAACAACCGTTTCGGCTTCGAATGCTGGAATAACGCTTTCTGGTACTGATGTGATTGTGGCTCCGGGTACGCCTGCTGGTAACTATACATTGGTGTACCAAATCTGTGAAATTATAAATCCAATAAATTGTGATACTGCCACCGTTAGCGTTACCGTTACTGCGCCTGCTATTGTCGCTAATGATGATGCTGGAACTCCTGTAAACGGTGCCAACGGAGGAACAGCTTTCACTAATGTATTGGTTAACGATACTTTGAACGGGGTCGCTGTTTTGGCTTCGCAAGTAGTCTTAACAACCGTTTCGGCTTCGAATACCGGAATAACGCTTTCTGGTACTAATGTGATTGTGGCTCCGGGTACGCCTGCCGGTTCTTACACTTTGGTATACCAAATCTGTGAAATTATAAATCCAAACAATTGTGATACTGCTACCGTTACTGTTACTGTTACTGCGCCTGCTATTGTCGCTAATGATGATGCTGGAACTCCTGTAAACGGTGCCAACGGCGGAACCGCTTTCTCCAATGTTTTAATAAATGATACCTTAAATGGAGTCGCTGTTTTGGCTTCGCAAGTAGCCTTAACAACCGTTTCGGCTTCGAATGCTGGAATAACGCTTTCTGGTAC